>CAZNBG010000211.1:2795-5964 GCA_964570915.1 uncultured Nitrospira sp.
GGGGGTCACCCGCCCTCCCAGTGCCAGGGTCGATTCGAAGGATTGAAGCAGGTCAGCCTTCTGGCAAAGAACGGACAGACTCTGGAAACCAGCGTTACGCATGTGAGGCGGGCTGGGGCGAGATTCATTCTCGGATTAGCTGGGTTGACCACGCCGGAGGGGGCAAGCGCCTGGCGCGGAGGATTGATTCAGACGACTCGAGGGACTGTTCCAGAGCTTCCAGCTGGGCAATACTATGAGTGTGATCTCGTCGGTCTTACCGTCCACACTGAAGAGGGACGCCTGATTGGGGTCGTGGAAGACATTCTGGAGTTACCGGGAAATTCTTTATTCGTTGTCCGTCAGGGAGTCAAAGAAATCTTGATTCCGGCCGCGAAAGAATTGGTGATTGCCGTCGATCTCGCGGCTCGAACGATGACGGTTCGGTTACTCGACGGATTGGGTGATTAGCATGCTGCGGTTCGAGGTCCTGACATTGTTCCCGGGTATGTTCGCGCCGGTCTTGGCTCACAGCATGCTCAAGCGCGGCCAAGACAAGGGCCTGCTCAACGTGAAGGTGCATAATTTGCGGGACTTCACGTCGGATCGCCACAAGATCGTCGATGATACACCGTATGGAGGTGGGGCCGGCATGGTCATGAAAGCCGAGCCGATTCTTCTAGCAGTTGCGGCCGTTCGGCGCGACGCTCAGTCGAGCGGTGATGACATTCGGGTGCTGTTTCCAACTCCTCATGGCCGCCCTCTTACCCAGGATTATGTGCAGCAGCTGGCCGCTGAATCTCGCCGAATTGTCATCCTGTGTGGGCACTATGAGGGAGTGGATGAGCGTGTACGCCAGGTGTTGGCTCCAGAGGAAGTTTCGCTCGGAGATTATGTGTTGACGGGTGGTGAATTGCCGGCCCTTGTGTTGATCGATGCGGCGGCACGGCTCGTTCCCGGTGTCTTGGGCGACCCCCATTCGGCCCTGGAGGAATCGTTTTCTGATTCGTTGCTGGAGTATCCGCACTACACCAGACCGGCAGAGATCGGCGGAGCCGGTGTTCCTGAGGTCTTGCTGTCGGGCCATCATGAGGCTATTCGGTTGTGGCGCCGCAAAGAGGCGTTACGCAGCACGTATCTCCGCCGCCCTGATCTCCTGAAAGATCGGATATTGACGAGTGAAGATCGACAGTTGTTGGATGAATTGATGAACGAAGGACTTTTGACGGCCCCGATATCACGTCGGGAGGAGGGTTAAGGACATGAATCAATTGGAGCGCATTCAGCGGTCGTTGACGAAGAAATCGGTGCCGAACTTTGAGATCGGGGATACCGTCAGGGTCCACGTCAAAGTCGTGGAAGGCGAGAAAGAGCGGATTCAGGTGTATGAAGGAACTGTGATCGCCCGCAAGGGGAGCTTGAACACAGAAACGTTTACGGTCCGAAAGATTTCGTACGGAGTGGGAGTCGAACGGATTTTCCCGGTGCATTCTCCGATCGTCTCCAAGGTGGATGTGGTTCGGCAGGGCCGGGTTCGGCGTGCGAAACTGTATTATTTGCGCGGCAAGAAGGGGCGGTTCGCGAAGGTCGAAGAGCGCGAGTTTGTCGGAGAGAGTAAACCGTCCACACAGCCGTCCGTTGCTTCCGAGGAAGAGACCGTCACGGCCTAGCTCATTTCTCCGAATCCGTTCCATCACGGCTGGCCGATCGTGTGACTCGCCGGCGAGGGGGCGTCTGATGGGACCCACTGAAGAGTTCGAGCGGGTAGCCCGACTGTGTGGGTATCGACGCGTTGCCGGTCTTGATGAGGCAGGACGTGGCCCTCTGGCCGGGCCGGTGGTTGCGGCTGCAGTCATCTTGCGGCCGCGAAGTCGACTCTCGGGGATCAATGATTCGAAACAACTTTCCGAAGGGGAGCGAGAGCGATTGTATGCTGTGATTCTAGAGCAAGCCGTCGGGATGGGAATCGGCTCGGCAGACGTCGCTGAAATCGATCAGCTCAACATCCTCGGAGCCACTCGCCTGGCGATGTGTCGAGCCATCGAACAACTGGCTCCTTCCCCTGATTATTTGCTCATTGATGCCGTTGCCCTTCCTCAAGTCAGAATCCCCGCACGGCCCATCATCAAGGGAGACTCCCTATCCGTATCGATTGCCGCTGCTTCCATCATCGCCAAAGTTACGAGGGATCGCCTCATGGCGAGGTACCATGACATGTTCCCCGAATATGGCTTTCTCTCGCATAAGGGGTACGGTACGCCGGAACATCTTGAACGACTCCTGCACCATGGCCCCTGCTCCATTCATCGGCGAACATTCGCACCGGTGCAAGAAGCGATGATCGCTGCGAAGATGGAGTATGCTCAACCGACGAGCCCTACATTGTTCGAATAGTACGCGCATGGCCACTCCGGACTCGCGGCATCAGTTCGGCCAAGCCAGTGAAACGCGGGCAGAACAGTTCTTGCTTGCCAAGGGGGTATCGCATTCTTGATCGCAACGTACGGACGCCGATCGGAGAATTGGATCTCGTGGCGGAAGACCATGGTGTCGTGGTATTCGTCGAGGTCAAAGCCAGGACCACCCAGGCCTTCGGCGGCGCTCTGCTGGCGGTGGATCATCGCAAACGAGCGAAGCTGACGAAACTGGCTGCACAGTATTTGGCGCAGCGGCACTGGTCCGAGAGAGCCTGCCGATTTGATATTGTGTTGGTCCAGGGGCAACCGTCGACCCATAGCCGGATCGAACACCTCCAAAACGCGTTTGACGTCGCCGAACACTGACGCTTCCAGCCTTCTCAAAGGGGTCGTCGTGGATACGATCATTCAACTGATCCATGTGTCGAAGTGGTATGACCGGAGAGCCGCACTGTCCGATGTGACGATCGAGGTTGAGAAAGGGGATTTCATTCTTCTTATGGGCCCGAGCGGGGCAGGTAAGTCCACTCTCCTTCGGATGCTGATCGGCGAGGAACAGCCTGATGAAGGGCAGATTTTCGTTCAAGGCAGAAATGTCACCAAACTCAAACAGTCGGAAATTCCGTATCTCCGACGGAAGGTTGGATCAGTCTTTCAAGATTTCCGTCTGCTTTCCAAAAAATCCGTGTTCGACAATGTGGCGCTCCCGTTAGTCGTTCAAGGCTCGCCCGAAAAGGATATTCGCGCAAAAGTTACGGAGGCCTTGCGCGCCG
>CAZNBG010000212.1:0-5962 GCA_964570915.1 uncultured Nitrospira sp.
AATGTATATTTAGACAAACTTACGGATCGGTTTAGGCGTGGTTCCGTTTGCGGCCAAGCGGATCGCGATACTGTTGAGAGGGGTAATGCATCAGTATAAATTTATATGTCGCGCAAGAACATTGCCAAAATGATAATGGCAATATTTATCGAGACCGAGATCGTCAGCATCGCCAAGTCACTCATCATATTCGTACCCTTCCTTTCTTCTATTTATCAAGGTTCGCTTCGCGTGACAGGCATACGTGCGTTAGTCAAGGATGTGGAGCCCCACGGCCGTTAGGAGCATCGCCAACATCATGATTGCGAAGTAGATTGAAACCCAGATCGCCAACATAGCTAACTCGCCTCTCATATTCGTAACCCGTCCTTCCTCCATCGAAGTACACCGCGTGGGAAGCGGGGTGCCATCTCGAAATCCGGGAATGGAATACGGGTCCCACATCGGACCGTTCTATGCCGGACCACCCAACTTCTTGGTGATGTTGCTAAGCATTTCTTGAGCCACACAGGATTCAGGCGAAAACCATTGGATTCTTGAATGGTTAAGGCCGTTAGTGTACGGGCGTGGCCGCGCGAGTGAGAATCCGAATGGATTCTGCGCTGGATTGGATCGAATGCAGAAGCGAGTAGGGCGAAAGTCTGGATAGCATAGTGATCAGCATGGTGGAGGATCGGGTCACAAGAGCGCTAGCCCGCATTACTCTCATGAAGGATCGTCGTAGCCGCGAATCGGTTAGGAGTGAGATTTTCGTCAAGACATATCTCACTTCTGTTGCGCGATCTTCGGCACTGCCACCCGAATATGCCCAGACGAGAAATCTGCGTGATAGCCGCGCTGGAATCCTTCACGATCAGTACGCAGTGAATGCGCGGCGCTTTCAAACGCTCGCGGAGATCGGACAGCCCACCACAAAAGCGAGGACAATCGTTCCTGGTGTGCGCTCCAACACATCTTCAATCCGAAAAAGTGGGTGGTTTGCCTAAGATTTGGAATTTTCGGATGAGTTTTGTGAGGTAGGTCCGTTGGAGGCCAAGATAGAGTGCCGTTTTTGTTTGATTCCACCCGTTTCTGCGTAGGGCCTCTTCGATCAGCTTCCGACTGTAAGCGGTTATATTTTCGTGGTAAGAGTGGCACGCAACATCGGCACTCGCATCATTACCAAGCTCTTTCGTTGAGCTTAATGCATCAGGCAAGAGGATATCCTCTGGTTCTATGATGTCTCCGGTGCATAATACGAGCGCACGGGAGATCACGTTGTCCAATTCGCGGATGTTGCCTGGCCAGGAGTAACCCTGCAATGCTTCTATCGCAAGCTCACTGAGCTTGTAGCATTTATTCAGGCCCAGTTTTCCTGGTCGGGATATAACGAAGTGCTGAGCAAGGGCAAGAAGGTCGTCCATTCGTTCGCGCAGTGGCGGCAGGGTCGTTGTGATCACTGCCAGGCGAAAGAACAGATCTTCGCGGAAGCTGCCTTTGCGAACGGCTAGCTGTAGATCTTTATTCGTGGCCGCAAGAACCCGCACATCTACCTTAATCTGCTTGGTCCCGCCAACCCGTTTAATCGTCTGTGGCTCGTCCAACGCTCGCAAGATTTTCGCCTGAGTGCTCAGGCTCATGTCGCCGATTTCATCAAGAAAGAGTGTCCCGCCGTCCGCTTCTTCAAATAGACCCCGCTTCATTGACTTGGCATCAGTGAAGACATGCTTTTCATGCCCAAACAGTTCGGCCTCAATCAGTGTCTCTGGAATCGACGCGCAATTGATCGCGATGAAGGGCTTGTTGAAACGGGGACTCCAACGATGAATCGTCTGTGCAAGAATTCCTTTGCCAGTACCTGTCTCGCCCAGAATCAACACACTTGCCTTGGAAGCCGCGGCTTTCTTGGCACGATCACGTTGCTCGATCATCTGATCGCTGGCTGTGACGAGTGGGTCGAGAGTATCTTCAACCTCTTTTCGGAGTCGGTTGACCTGGTTGTAGCGGGTGACGGTATCCAACGCTTTCGTGATCACGACGGTTAAGTGATCCGCAGTGAACGGTTTTGGAACAAAGTCAAAGGCACCGTGTTGCATGGCCTGCACGGCAAGCTCGATGGTCCCAAACGCGGTAAGGATAACAATGAGAGGGGTCGTATACGTACCCGATGTTTTCGGGTTGCCTTCCCCTCTAGACTGATTCAAATCGGAGGTTTCACGAACTCGGTGTAACACTTCCAGCCCGGATTCTTGGCCAAGCTTCATATCCAATAAGACGAGATCGGGTTCCTCTTCCCGGATCAGGCGGAGCGCACTTGCGACATCGGTGGCTATGAGAGGTTCATGTCCCATCCAGGTGACGCGGTTCTCCAAACTCATGCGGATATCGGTCTCGTCATCCACAATCAGTATCTTGGCGTGCATAATATGGCCGTCCTTTCTTAGGCCGCACGGGTGCAAAGCGCATCCGGGCAAACGAGATATGGGTTATGTTTCCCGGCTCGACGCATGGTGTGCCCCGACGATAGGGAGTGTAAAATAAAAACGCGATCCGGATCCTGGGTGGCTCTCCGCCCAAATCTGACCAAGATGTCTCGCCACCAGTGTCCTCGTGATGGACAAGCCCAGTTGGGCACCTTGTGATGCGGGCATGGCCGACGGCACCTCGGAAAACTCCTCGAAAATATTGGGCAAATGGGAGAGGTCGATCCCGCATCCGGTATCAGAAACACAGGTCTGTACAAAGCCAGGCGGTGAGAGGCTGAACTCGACAGTAATATGGCCGCCCGGCGCTGTAAATTTGATCGCATTGCCGATGAGATTCACCAAAATCTGCTCTAACTTGTCACGGTCACCTTGGACCAATGGAAGATTCTGAATTGGTGCGACGGTGAGGGACACGTGGCTATCTGACGCGACAGTGACCAAACCCTCGGAGACGATCGTTGCAATTTGGCCGATACAGACATGTTGCAACCGAAGATGGTCGGAACGTAACCAGTCAAGCAATTCATCAGCCAATCTCGCAAGTCGAGCGACGCTGTGTTTGATGCGTGTGAGGTAGGTACGCTGCTGTTCGGTGAGCGGTCCCGTGATACCGTCAAGCATGTTTTCCGAGAAACTCCGAATCGCTGGCATAGGAGTCCGCAGCTCGTGGGAAACGATCTTGACGTACTTTGATCGGCGCGTATCATGAGCCTGAAGCTGTGAGTTGGCGAGCGACAACTCTTCCGTTCGTTGCGCGATGCGCTCTTCAAGATGCAGTGTCAGCTCGGCTAAATCCGAGTAAGCCTTGGCCTTATCGATGGCCACAGCGACATGGCCGGCGATCGTCAGGAGGATATGAAGATCCTCCTCGCTGCATTGACGCGAGCTACGATCGCCTGCGAGAAATCCCAGTATATTGGTGTGGCTCTGGAGCGGTACGGCAATGAAGGACCGCACGTCTGCGCGGCGTGCCATCTCAAGTATTGGTGGGTACATGCGTTCAGTAATTGTTTCGACATCCTGGATCAGTAGCGGTTTACCGTGAAGGATGAGGTCGGCCGTGATACCACCGTTGTCGATGATCGGTATGTTGATCCGGGCAATAGCCTCCGCGATCTCCGACGAAACTCCGATGATTCGAGCGAGGGAAACGCATTGCCGATCCGGATGGTGCAGGAATACAGTCATCCGAGAAAATCCAAGATTGTCAATGAGAAGGCGGAGCACCGTGTCGAGCAGCTGATCCATATCGATCATGCTGGCGTTGGCGATAACCGTGCTTGTCTGGTGCGCGGTGGTCAACTGCCTCACTTGCCGCCTGATCGTGTCAAGGTTCATGGTGATCGCATTATTACGATCATGAAGGGATTGAATCATGACGTTGAACACCTGTGTCAGCTCACCGACTTCATCTTTGGTGGATGGCACGAGCAGAACCGGTGCCTCGTTTCCCTTTGCAAGCTGGCGAGCGGAGTTGGCAAGGCTGCGGAGCGGCGTCGTGATGCGTGATGTGAGTAGATGAGCGCCGAGAATGCCTGCGGTGATGATGAGCACCGTCAGGAGGGCCACATTGCGGACTATGGCCAGCAGCGCTTGCTTGGCTTGCGCATCCGTGATTCCGATTCGGACGAGACCTACCACCGGCGATGCTTGAATCGGAAGGGTGGAAATTGCTTTCTCTTCCAAGTCGACCGAAAGCGAGGGTGGGGAAGTCTCGGTCGAGGATTTCCGCAGGACAGGCATCGCAAAGTCAAACAGTGTTTCCTTCCTGAGAAGAAATGTCAGTGGCCAGTCCGAGACTTCGTCCAGAGGAACCAAGGTTCCCTCCGTGGAAAGAACGAGCCGGGTCACGAGCGGAACGGTCCGCGGAGCATTGAGGAGCGATTCTGAGATTCGGTCTTCGGGGTAGAGTGCCGATTCTGTCGATGGAGGCGGTGCGCTCGGCGACCCTCGAATTCGTTTGCTTTGTCGGTCCAGGATGCGACCGTCGGAGGCGGTAATGACCACATAGGCAACGTGGTCGATCGCCATGAGACTCCGCACGAATTGATTGAGTGTCATGGAATCTTCAAGAACGACACCGGCGATGCGAAAGTGATCGTTACGCACGGTATTAGTCAACAAAATCGTGCCGAGCTCTTCCAAATTATCGGTCATGGCCTGGCGCCTTGTTTCAAGGAAATACCAACTCAAGGACGAACAGGTCATGACGAGAATGAGGCTGAATAAGATCCCGAACTTCAGGCGAAGGCCAAAAACCTTGGCTGTAGGATGTAATTCTTGGCTGTCCTGGAGGTGTGCGCCCATGATGAGTCCGGTCAATAGGTCTCGTCGATAAGGCTGTCGAACTCTTTCGGAATCGTGATACCCAAATACCGTGCCGTCTTCTGATTCATCGTAATCTTGATGCGTTGAACGGAGACCGGCTTGAGCGGCAGGCGTTCTCCGTCCAGAATCCGTTTGGCAAGTCGGCCGGCTTCACGGCCGACCTCTCCATAATCCATCGACATGCTGAGGAGCGCTCCCAAGCGTGTAAACTCCGAAGAGAATCCGACCACGGGAACCTGTCTGGCCAGCGCCGATTCGAGAATAAAGCGGATCGATTCGTCCGTCAGCACGGTCGAGTCTGGAATGAGCCATAAGGCTTCCGATTCTGACAAGAGTGCCCGTAGTTGCTGCGGAACCTCTTTCTCGTTTGCGACCGGAAACCCCCGCAATTGAAACTCATGGGTGGTGGCCTGCGATTCTGCGTCTCTCAGCTTGGTCGCCGTCTTTTCAGAATCATAAATCATGCCGATCCGGCGCAGGGTGGGTAGGAACGTGCGCATAAGCTTGAACTGCCGGTCCATCGGAATGTCGAGCAAGACCCCGGTCATATTGGCGGCGGTCAGATGGTGTTTCAACGGATCGAGAATCATCATGTAGAGAATTGGAACATTTGGAATCTCCAGCTTCACGGCAAACGCTGCCTTGAGGCCGACGGCGACCACGAGTGAAGAGTCCGAATCATGGATCTTCCTGGCCAGTTGCTTCCCACGTTCCAGATCGCCACGCAGATCGTACTCGGCGTAGATCGCGATTCCGGGTGCCGTCGCCTTGAACCCTTCGACGGCCTCATTGTAGGCCTTGAGATCCGATGACTTCAGAATGGCAATTTCTGCGCCGGTCGCTTCAACGCTCACTGCGACAATGGACCAGAGCGTGGTAAGCACGAGAGAGAGTAGCCAGTCGGGTGAAAAGCGCATCCTCATCTGTTCAAGTCTGTAAGAGTGATCTGTATGGGTAAGAGGGATCATCAACCGGCCGTTCGGGTGGAGCTTAATACCGCAATCAAAGAATCACTATGACCCGACAGAAAAGATGCAACCGACCGAGAGATGCTTCTGCGCGAACTTAGCTGCGATTAAGAGAGTGCCATTGTACTATTGTGATACAGCAAGTGCCGTACCATCCGATATCGATCCCATGTCGTGTATAACCTATCTACTAAGGTGGTG
>CAZNBG010000213.1:0-1287 GCA_964570915.1 uncultured Nitrospira sp.
CAATCAGGCTTTGGAGAATATTGAGCGATCCTTTGCTCATATTCAGCACCAGACGCACACGCTGAGAGCGGCGCTGCTGAAAATCGAACAGACCGGATCGTCGGATGTTGAAGAGGCGCGTCACGCCATCGAAGACATTGCTGCAATCGTACAGCGATTCGACTTCGGATCGCGGCGCGAGCCACGCGCAACACTTCGATGACGCATCGCATCACAAGAAATTCCGGGTTCACGTTGATTGAAGTGATGATGGTCCTGGCTATCCTCAGCATTCTCGCCGCGTTGGCCATGATCTCGCATAGACATTTTGTGGAGAAAGCGCGATCCGTGGAGGCCGAGGTGGCGCTGGCAGAAATCGACCGGCTTGAAACGCTCTATTACGCCAATCATGGAATCTATTCAGGTGATCTCAATGCGATCGGGTTTTCGTTGAGCCCGACTCTCAAGTACTACAAGGTGACGGTTCGCCTAGAGAAGGGAGGGGCATCATTCCAAGCAAGCGCGATCTCCCTTTCAGGAGAAAAGACACAGCCGGCCTTGGTCTTGACACACAGCAAGGATGGGACCTTTCTACAGAGCACCGATCCGGTGAAGTTGGTTGGACTGAGTGGAGGCGCAACTGAGTCTGCCGGGACCCTTTCCGCAGACCAGGGAACGGGAGGGGCGGGGGCTGGCGCAGGAAGTAACCCAGCAAAAGGCAATTGCAGACAAGGCGGCGAAGCTACAGTCGCGGCGGATGGGTTGCTCGATATGAACTTCTGCTTGAAGTAATTCTTCCGGACTTCTGAACGGGACTCACCTCGCTCCGACTTCTTCACTCCAAGCTCGGAGCTGATCCGCGGTTATTCTGACCACCGTCATCGCGGAAAGCAGCAGAGAAGGACGTCGGGTTTGTGCTAAAACACAACGGACGATCAGACCATCTTTTGGACAGAGCCGTTCGGACATCTTGACAGGGCTTGATGGTTTGTTTGAGAACCAGCATCGCATTCTCGGGGCGGGGTCAGGGAAAACCATGCTGACTCAACGATACCAAGTCGTCGTGCTGCTCGGACTGGTTGCTCTCCTCAGCGGCTATCTACTGCTGCCGTTGAGCGCGTCCTATTTGTTGACGAAGGGGCTTCGTGAGCATGGGTACAGTCATGTCATTCTTCAGCTCGGCTATCCGGGCTGGAACCGAATGCGCATTCCCGTCATTTCATTTCAACAGCATCTGAGCTAAGTACGACTGATCGTCTGCCTGACGGATGCGCGGGGCGACTGCGGACTAACCGAGTACCTGGAAGG
>CAZNBG010000213.1:1297-5958 GCA_964570915.1 uncultured Nitrospira sp.
TTTAAACAGGATTTGTGTTAAGAACGATTGATGATTTCCCTGACGGATGCGGAGGTCCAATACGATCTGACTCAGTTACTACAAGGCCGGTTGGGTCATATCATGCTTCGAGACGCCGCGGTCCATGTGCTGAACGTTCCGTCGACAGGTCCAATCCAGGAAGGCAGCCCAGCCGCCGATCGCGTCGATGATGGAGAATCACCGTGGAGCTTGTTGACCGCGGGCGATTTCTTGCGGAGCCTGCCGATCCTTCCGTTCGATGAGTTGCAACTCGATCACCTCACCATTTTTCGCGAGCAGGCAACAGGACCGCTTCGCAAGGTAACGATAGAAGGGAGTCTAACCTATAGAGGTGGAGAGTTTGGAGGTCACCTGTCGTTCCGGGGACGTGATACGGCCTCCTATGGCCTCGCGGTGATAGGGAATTCCGCAAGTACTTGGTCGGCAACCTTAGCATCCCAGCGGCCTCAAGCAGCGCCGATTGTGTCATGGCAGTCCCAGGCGCATCCAAACGGCTCGCAGATTCAGGTCAATGGACATCTCCAGATTAATGTGCAAGAACTGGCTCCCTTTATCGCGCTTCTTGTCCCTATCGGTCCGGAATTGGAGAAGGTCACGGGGCATGTGGCGATAGATTGGGCTGGCAACGCGGCGGCCGAGGCGACGTTGAGTTCTTTGTGGGAGGACGAGCACACACATCTGGACGGCAATATGACAGTCAATGCCACGTTGCCGGCTTTGAAGGGCGTGGCGAAGGACATCGCCGTGGCCTATGAGGGGACGTTCGGAGGTAATGCGAAACAGGTCGAGTGGGCATTGAGCCCCGGTGTCTTGCTCACGGCCACGATTAATACCCAGCCTCGCATCATTCCAGAAGTGGTTCGATTGATTCTCCCCAGTGGGGATCAACCGGTGCGGATTGAAAATAGGAAACCCGTGCAGGGAACCCTCTATTGGACGGAAGCGCCTGTACGCATGGTGGCGCAAGGACCATTACATGTGACCTACGGGCGGACACCGGGACCGCTGGTGGCGCAGTTTGAAACGACCCGCGCCGAAGGGCTCGGAAATGAGCTGGTATTGGCCGAGGGGGCCTATGATCTGGAGGGTATCCTCCCGAAAGCAGTGACCGAATTTCTATCGGCCAAAGAAGCGATGGGAGGAGTCCGCGGGACGGTGAAACTGGCTCGGACACATGTACACGGCATTCTATCGCCGTCATCCTCAGTGACGGCCAAACAGATCGGACGCGGCACGACACACATTTCAACTCTCACACTGCATCTGTCGGAGCCGCTGACCGTGGAATGTGATCTGACAGCGATTCGTTGCAATGGGGGACCGATGATCGCGACCGTACGCGCCCCGACCATGAGAATAAGCGGGTGGAACGTTCATGTTGCACAGGGCCTCCTGAGAGTTCAGGAACTCGAGACGGCAGGGACTGCTTGGACAACGCATGGGACATTGTCGGTGAATGGAGTGAGTCCGGATGCAGGGTCTTGGGGGCCATCAACCAGTGATTGGGTCGTCAATTTTACGGCGGGTCAAACCGGTATCAAGGCCGACCTTCGCGTCAATACCCCCGTGCACGAGGGGTTCATGACGGCCAGGATCGAACAACCGTTACAGGCGGCGCAAGGGGTGTTGCATGGCGCTATCGGACCTCTGACGTTTAATGGGACCGAGCGGCGACTCAGTAAGAGCATGATGGGCCTGCCTCCCTCAACCGATCTCATCGACGGGTCCTTCACCGTCCACGTCGACGCGTCCTGGTCCGGCAGTTTCGGAGATCCGGTGAATGGAATGAAAGTAATGTCAGCGACGGGGCAGGTCGTGGCCGAAAAGCTGTCAGGTTTCTATAACGATTATCTCATAAAGGGCCTCAGCACCACGATCGATTTACGCGCGCCTGCACTAGAGTCGATTGTCACGACCCAACCGGCTCCCATTTTCGTGACCTCGATACAAAGCGGGGTTGAAGTCACCAACCTCGCAGCCTCCTTCCAGATGAGATGGAAGTTGGCAAATGGGCGGCCGGTCATTGACGTGAATGACTTTCAGTGCGAAGTCTTTGGAGGCACTGTCGCAAGCCTCGGACCGGTGGTAGACGTGGCCAAACCTCCCGTTGGGACGACCCTTTCTCTGCGAAATCTCGATCTGGCGAAAATTCTCAGTGTCGAGCAACAAAAAGGACTTCAGGGAACGGGAACGTTGAATGGGACACTTCCTGTGACGATCACCTCCGGTGGAGGGGTCATCATGAAAGACGGAGTGGTCGAAGCACAACCGCCCGGCGGCGTCATCAAATATGTGTCACCACCAGAATCATCGAGAATGTTTTCAGAATCGGACAGCCAGCTCCGGCTGGTGGCTCATGCCCTCAATAACTTTCATTACAGCGTGTTACGCATGGGGGTAAAATATGGCGAAAACGGAATGTTGGATCTGAGCGCACGGCTGGAAGGCCGGAATCCGGATCTTAAGAATACACCGCCGATTCATTTCAACCTGACCGTGCAAGAACATATTCCCACTCTCCTGAAAAGTCTTCGTTTAGTGGAGGATATTCAGGGCACAATCGAAAAAAATACAGGCGGTTATGAACAGCCGAAGGCTGGCCATGCTGAGTGCGGTCATACGGATAAGCGTCGGATTCGTGATGTGGGGGATTCTGCTGGTGATGATGGGCGCGTGTACCCCACGGGTCGAAGTGACTGCTCCGGAGAAGCCGATTACGATCAATCTCAATGTAAAGATTGATCACGAGATCCGTGTGAAGGTGGACAAAGAATTGGATCAGGTGTTGTCGAATGAGAATGGACTATTTTAGCTGCGGAGGAACAGATGTTCAGACAGCGGCTGGTCCTTATTCTAGGTGCGTTGGTTCTCTGGCTCATGGCTGAATCGTCTGTCTTGGCACTCTCCTTGGAGGAAGCTAAGATGAAAGGTTTGGTGGGGGAGAAGACCAACGGTTACTTGGGGGCGGTCATTCCTCCCGATACGGAGGCTCGGGCGCTGCTCGAGGACGTGAATCAGAAACGTCGGCGGGCGTATGAGGATATCGCAAAACGAAACCGGACCAACGTCCAATCAGTTGAATCGCTGGCAGGAGAGAAGGCCATCCAGAACACAAAACCGGGAAACTTTGTTGAAAGGGCGGGCGGCTGGGTCAAGAAATGAGCGCTATCCATAGCGATCGTTTTTCCATGGCAATGCGGTATTGGAGTATCCCCGCACTTCCCAAAACCCCTTTTTATCCCGATCTGAAAACGTAATCTCCTTCACCCACTTCGCCCCCTTCCAGGCATAGCGTTTGGGGACAATCACACGTACGGGTCCGCCATGATCGCGCGAAAGAGGCTTCCCGTTCCAGCTGTGGCCCAACCAGACATCTTCGTTGTCACAGGCATCAAGTGGTAAATTCGTCGTGTAATCGTCGTATGACGTGAAGAGAACAAACCGCGCCAGCGACAGCGGTTTCACGACAGACATGAGGTGCTTGAAACTGATGCCTTCCCACTCGTTGTCATATCGGCTCCACGACGTGACACAGTGAAAGTCCGATCGGTCCTTGAATGGAGGCTGCGCGGAAAATTGCTCCCATGTCCACGTGACCGGTGTGGCGACAAATCCGCCAATGCTCAGCGCCCAGTCATTCAAAGGGATCTCGGGTTTGAATCCTAGATCCAATACGGGGAAGGTCTCGACGAGGTGCTGGCCTGGGGGGAGACGGGTGTCTCCTTCATAGAACACTTCACGTTCTTCTCCGCCGCGCCGGGCTCTGGCCCATTGCTCTTTGGTTTTTGTCAGTCTGTTGGGTTCATCCATAGGTAGGCTCCTGGTACACAGACTACGGGAATTAACGCAGGTCTGACAACTCATTTCTGACCGATCGGCGTCACGACCTGTGATGGCGTGAGAGCAGAAGGCGTAACGGGTCGGTCTGAACTCATCGTTCAAACCAACCCTCTTGGGGCATTAAAGAGATGAGGCCAATCACTATTGAATGGAATTCGCGAATCCGCTCTGAGTGATTTCGGCGCGCACCGGATCCCCAACTTTCTTGCGGCCTCGCAATTGCTTGGTTTCGCGGCTCACATAGAGCTGGACGCGGTTCCCATCGTAGTCTTCGATTGTATAGACATCTGCGGTGATATTTTTAACAGTGCCTCCGATTATCCTCCATGCCGGACCTGGCTTAAGGTCGGAATGGGTTGCGCCGGAGGACACAGAGATGTCCGCTGCCGGTGGGGCGGAATGAGGAGGGGTTTTCTTCTCACTCTTCGAACTCGCTGCGGATGGAGAGGATGTGATCAATGAAATAGCGGCCAGTCCTCATAGGATAACCATAAGGATACTCCTACGAGCTCTTGTCATCGGGCACCTCCAGTGTAAAGGGTCATCTGGGCTGAAGGGTTTTACGGAGCAAATCACATGCCGGGTACTATGGGCAAAAGGTAGTGAGGCTTCGTGGTTTACAAATCATGCCGGACAAAATGGCATACGTTTTCTGGAAACTGGAGAAAAAACGGCACGTCGCCGTGCAGATCTGGGCGGCGGGTAGTGTGGGGTGCCACGTTGCTCGTCTGTTGTTCTTCCTCCAGCCACGATTCGAGGAGGCTTTTTCCTTACATAAAGTACCCTCATAGAATGCCTAA
>CAZNBG010000214.1:0-562 GCA_964570915.1 uncultured Nitrospira sp.
GGGATAGGAACTCCTGCATTCTTAATGAGAATTTGACCTTCGAGCCCTCCTCCGGCACGATGTTGCGTCACTTGGATGTGAAGATGGCCGCCGGGAGTCATGGCCTCGCAAGCGTTCCGGAAAATGCTCAAGAACGTTTGTTGGAGCTTGGCCTCATCCCCGCGCACCGGCGCAATGACATTCGCATAATCCTTGGTGACTTGAATACGGGTTGCTTCCAGATCGGTTCCCACCACCACGAGGGCGCTCTCAAGCACCTCCGGAATGCGGCACAGATGGCGATTCAGTTCGAGCGGCTTGGCAAAGTCGAGGATCTCGTTCAGGATCGCTTCGATTCGAATCAAGTCGCGCATCGCATTCTCGACGCGTGTCTGCGGGTCGAAGTCGAGTATCCCCTCACCGGTCACCTCTTCGAGTTGCGACCGGATGGAGGCCAGCGGTTCTCGGATCTCCGTCGCCAAAAATGCGCGGAAGTCGCCGATAGCGGCTTGGCGGTGCTGCTTGAGGATAACGGGGTCGGGAGGGACCGTCAAGAGGGGGTGGGGGGCAGGGGTGGGGGGGG
>CAZNBG010000214.1:572-5953 GCA_964570915.1 uncultured Nitrospira sp.
GGAATCACGGGTTCGGACGGACCGGCCAGGAGTGGTTGGGGGCGCGGGTGGCCGAGGTCGGTTGCCGGGGGAGGGGCGGCCTCCTGCGGTGCCGGTGCCTGTAACAGTTCCGCGAGTTTGAGGATGATGGGTTCAAGCGTACGAGCATCGGTCGTTTGATATCGTTGCGGGTCCTTTGCCCCCAGCGTAAAGGTTCCACCGACCTGGCCCTTGACGAAAAAGGGAATGACAAGCGACGACTGAAACCGATCTTTGAAGAGATGTTTGTGATCGAGAAAGCGACCCTGAGTGGAGGCCAGATCGTGATCCACGCGAGGCTTCCGATGGCGGACGGCCCATCCTGCCGCCGAACTATCCAAGGTGAGGCGCTGGCTGGGTTTCAAGTCCTTCTTCGCGTCTTTCTGATCTCCCTTCACATCTCCGGCAACGCCCAATACCTCCACGTTTCCAGCCAGTGGATCATAGTAACACGCCCAAGCGCGGTCATACGCCACATATTGATGAGCGTCAGCCAAGACCGCTTCAATCTTCTCTTGGAGTTCCGGCGAAAAGTGTTTGGTCATCGGCGGAAACAGTTCCGCGCCTGTTTGTTGAGGAGGGGATGGTTCCTGGGCGACGTAGGGACGGCTCAACACGACGCTGGTATTGAAGAGTCCCTCGCGGTCCAGCGCTTTGGTCATGCCTTCGCACATCTGCTCCAGCTGCGATTTCTCCTTCTTCGAAAAAGCTGCGCCTTCCTTCCGTCCAATGACCAGACACCCATACGTGCGGTTGAGGTGGCGAAGCGGAATGACGAGCAGAGACTTTGCGCCTGGAGTGATCAGCCGTAGGCGAACCGTGCGCCCTCCGTCCGTATCTTGGGCGGTGGGCGCCAAGGCGGCGGTCCGTTGAGTCGAGAGGGTACGAAGGATTGCTTGGACGTCTCTCTGCGTGAACCCACGCGAAGCATGTTCGACCAGCGGCCCATTTTCTTGGTGGAAGATGGCCGCCAACGCCGAATCGGTTCCGATATCGTTCAGCGCAGTATTCAACGTCCGTTGAAGATGGGTCTCCGGTGCCGGCTTTGCTTGAGGAGGCGACGTGGTCATAGGTTCAAATGCGAGAAGGCGCATTGTAGCCTGAACGTTCGTGAATAGCTACTCTTCCTTAGACAAGGGCCACATCACGATTCGTGTGGCCGCCATTGTGCTCACGACGTGACTTCTCTTGCTGAAAAGCATAAGCTTTGCGACCGTCGTGAGCGATGAACTCGACATACTCAAATCGGTCACGGCTCATTTAGAAGCGGCCGGCATTCCTTATATGGTCACCGGATCCATGGCGGCCAACTTCTATGCCACTCCTAGGATGACACGCGACATTGACCTGGTTGTCGAATTAGGAGAAACGGACATCGGACGAGTCGTCACGCTCTTTCAGGACGACTATTACATTGATCGAGATATGGTCGAGCAGGCCGTTCGAAGTCGATCTATGTTCAACATGATCCACCACGCATTGGTCGTAAAGGTCGATTGTGTCGTCAGAAAAGACAGTGCGTATCGTTGTGAAGAATTCTCCCGGCGACGCCGTGTGATCGTTGACGGTGAGCCGGTTACCATTGTGGCCCCTGAAGATCTCATTCTCTCGAAACTGGAATGGGCCAAGGACAGCCGTAGTCAAATGCAACTGGACGACGTGCGGAATCTGCTCAGATCCCTGCAGAATCTGGACCACGCGTATCTGAATCGATGGGCGGATCGTCTTGGTTTGGCTGAACTCCATCGTGAGGTTCAGTCATGACGGACACACCTCCTGACGTTGACGAACGGTATCGCGCCATGCTGATGCAACGGACCGGGGAAGAACGCCTGATCATGGGATGCGCCATGCGTGATACGGCGCGAGCCTTCGTCGAAGCGTCACTCCGTGAGCAAGACCCTCAGGCCTCGGAGGCGACGATTCGCAAGGGGCTGTTCCTACGATTCTACGGACATGAATTCGACGCGCCGACATGCGAAAACATCCTCGCGGCGATCGAACGGGCAGCGCAGCCAACTACTTCTAACCGGTAATAGTAGAATCGATGCATATGTAAGGCCTGTAGCTTGAAGCCCTAAGGGGGATTAGAATAGATGATCAGGAAATTCTACAGAATCCGAGGGTGGTGATCTCTCGGATCCTTCCAATGCCGATATGCTAAGGCAAAACCTGAACCTCGTTTAGCTCGAACGTTCATAAAGAGCTATTCTCTTCCAATCCGCAGTCACGACGAGGACACATCATTATATAGCGCAGAAGTAGGACCGCCCCTTGCTGCCTGCGCAGTCAGGGGCGGAGATGTGTCAATGCTGGATCAACAAGAGGTTATCTGACTGTTCCGTCTGCCCAGGGCGGAAGCGGCAGCGCCGTAGGAGGCTCTAAGGACTGAACTCGTACTGACGAGGTGTGCCAGAGGGGTTACCCGTCAATGCTCCGAGTCTCTGCAGCCTTACGTGACAGCTGTTGCCTATGCAAGAGTTAAAGGTTTTATCGAACCCATATGTAATAGCGTTGAGCATTGTTTGGTGGTGCATTATTGCCATATACGCATGCATAGGTGTCGGAATATCGAACATGAAGGTCGTGGGACTGTTTGGGGGGCAGAACAAAATTGCTTTGGCCGCTCGTGCCATTATTGAAGTAAACGGAGCAACCAACGTAACGGCTGGCGTCGTCGTTCTGGAAATGAGCCACACCAGCACATGCAGGGTCATTTGTGTAGCACTGCGTTTTCATTGGCGTGATATCACCAGACCTCATCTTGCTCGCCTCAACTGCCATGGGCTTTACTGTTGAATCTTGCGGTGCATCACTATCAGTTGCGAAGGCGCTTGTGAAAACCGCGGAAAATGCAATCGCACAGAAAATAGCCACGCTTTGTTTCATAGTGGTCTCCTTATGTAAGGGTAGGTTAGTTGACGCAGTCATGTACCCTTGGCATGGCTGCATAACACTGCTTATGTGGATCAGCGTATGAGGGCGTGAGCTCAGGCTGTATCTACATCGCCTTAGCTAGGTACATCTATCCGTCGGCGCCTCTGTTCCGTCGATCTCTCGTTAGGCTGACGCCCGTTTCATTGGATGTCCTTTCGCCTTTCTCGGCATCCATATTCTGGACCGAGTATTTCGCTTCATGCATGGCGGCTCTTCTAGCAGACCATCGCAATCCTAAGGAATACGCCACCTGGCGTACAGTGTTGTACTTAATGGCGCACACTTGCTATAAAGCATGTGCAATTGGGTGCTACATGACAATGGAACGATTGTCCGTAAAGGAACTAAGGCGAGTGTCTGAATTCTTGCGAGGCCTCTATCAGCTGAGAACGCATGACGAATTTACCGACCATTTGATTGCGGCCTTGCCGACGATCACGGAGGGAGAGTTTTCCTCGTATAATGAGTTCTACGAAAATGGGACTCCTGGGTTCTATAAGTGTGACCAGGTGCCACACTGCCCGGATCCAGTCCATTATGTCGGTATGCTCACCCGATATATCCATCAGCACCCCATTATCACGCACTTTCACCACGCGAAGTCCGAGGCTGCCCATATGATTACGGACTTTGTTCCGATGCGGACGTTTCGAAAGACGGCCCTCTATAATGAATTCTACAGACCTCTGAAAATCCCCCATCTCCTGTCGATGTCTGTCAAAACCAGCTCCGCTTTGCTGATCACTGTCAGCCGCCATCAGGACGGTCGCGGATTCCGTGAAGCTAACCGTACCGTCTTCAACGTCCTTCGTCCCCATCTCAGGCAGGCTTTAGAGAACGCAATGGCTGTCACTCAGACGCAGGATCAGCTGAGGGCTATGAATCAGGTGATGGAGGAAGGGCAACAGGCTCTCATTTCAGTGACGGGGAACGGGCGCATCCGGTTCGTGACGCCATATGCGCAGAGGTTACTGACGCAATACGGTTTTCAAACGCGGGCCGATTCCGATCGGATTCCCACCCGTTTGAGAGATTGGCTTACACACCATCAAAGGCAACTGGACCGGACAGACGATGTTCCACCGGAGTTCCAGCCATTGTTGCTCCAGGAAGAGCTGGGTTGCCTGAGCATCCGGCTGATCGTAAGCGGCTCACACTATCTCCTGATTCTCGAAGAGCGTAGGACTGCGTCATCGGCAAAAGATTTCGCATTGCTCGGGTTAAGTAGGCGGGAGTCTGAGATTTTAGGATGGGTCGCGCAAGGGAAGACAAATCCTGAGATCGGCATGATCCTGGGCATCAGCCGCCGCACGGTCCACAAACACTTGGAACATATTTATCTCAAATTGGGAGTCGAGAACCGAACTACGGCTGCCGCGATTGCAGCGGAAACGATCCGAGGTGCTCGGGCCAGCACATTTGACAAAATCTAGCGGCGAGACCAATGGTATGGTGTATCAATTCCGCCTGATTGCGCCAAGTCCGATAATTTCGTCCTCTACTTTGACCGACCCGTTAGGATCATTCCGGCGGCATTTTATCGGGATCGATTTCGAGCAGCTGCAAGCGACCATTGACAATGTGTTCAGTTTTATAGAGCCGATCGCCGGTCCGCATGGTTCCTATAAGGAGATTGCCGGTGACGACAAAGGTGAAGTCACCCTGTGAGGGAGGCTTGAAGGTGCCGCGAATGACGGCGGTGTCATTGATACGGGATACCGTGGAGGTGATGTCCAATTCGGGGTTGGCTTTGTCGAAGAGTTCAACGGTGATCCTGGGATGAGGTCTGGCTCCGGCATCTTTCACCACTTGAAGGAGTGGGAGGTCGAGCGCGATCTCCCGATCGCGGAGAACCCAAGGTCTTCGCGGCATCGGCGGTTGATTGGTGGCGGGAGGAGTCAGGACGGTTTGCCACAAACTCTTTGGTGCGGGGCGATCATCGGCTCGCACGATCGGGACGAAGAGACCGCCCAGCGCCGCGGCGAGGAGAACATAACTGAATTGAGGGACCACAGCATCGTCTCCTTGCCACCGCGCCCGTACGATACGCCGATAATTGGAACACAAATGAGGGGTGCTGTTCCATTGATAACTGACAGGGAAGCCCTGTTCGGCCAATCACCCTGGAAATCGTCAGATCGCTCAGTCCGGATTGATGATTTTGGGAGGGCGGCGGGGTTCCAGTTCGACTTCTTGGGGTTCAAATGGATGATGGCGGTCGACCGTCCAGCTATTGAGGATGGTGGTGACCAGGCTGATCACCAATGCACCACCGACTGCAGGCCAGAATCCCGAGACGGTGAACCCTTTCACGAAGTACGCGGTCAGTTGGAGCAGGAGCGCGTTCAGCACCACGAGAAACAGCCCGAGGGTAAAGACGATCAAGGGCAGGGTGAGGAGAAAGAGGATCGGACGGAGGATTACGT
>CAZNBG010000215.1:0-5953 GCA_964570915.1 uncultured Nitrospira sp.
AAGCTACTCCTGCAAAGATCTGGACCCACTGATCAATTTTGTCTCTCCACAAAGCCTGTCCACTCGTTGTCATTTGTCCGATCGGTTAGCGCGCAACCTTGCCGTGCGAAATGTCGAGAAGGTAAGATCGCATCCGATATGAGCACAACATCAGTATATAAATGTGTTGGCGTGGTCGTCTTCATGGGTCTGCTCGTCGCCGGCTGTGCCAAGTTGGCGTATCAACACATGAACGATCCCTCCCGGGATGTCTGGCAGAAACCGAAAGAAGTGATCGAGAAGCTGGCTATCACACCAGGTTCGCGAGTCGCGGACTTAGGCGCCGGTGGCGGATACTTCACCTGGTATCTGGCCGGAGCAGTGGGGCCACAGGGAACCGTGTACGCGGTCGAGATTGACGAGACTGGATTGGATATCATCAAAAAGGAAATGAACGCTCGCGGCATCACCAATGTGGGGCCGATCCATGCAGAGCCAAGCGATGCAAAGCTTCCTGAGCCTGTAGATCTCGTCTTCACGTGTGATACCTACCACCACATGAACGATCGCATCACCTATTTTCGATCACTGACGCGGTATCTCAAGCCTGATGGACACGTGGCAATCGTAGACTTTCATCCCCATGGTTTCTTTTCCGGGCTGCTTGGTCATGGGACAGCAAAAGAAGTAGTCAGGCGTGAGATGGAATCAGCAGGTTATCGGCTGGCTGACGAGTTCTATGTTGTGGAGAGCCAGCATTTTCAAGTCTTTTCCTGGAAACCGTCTGGCAATCAGACATCGAAAGCGGGTTTGCGGTGAAGCCGGTGGTGCAACTCGAGCGCACAGGATGCGGCATCGCCAGCGTCGCTGCGTTGGCTCGTGTGAGTTATCGTGAGGCACAGAGAACGGCAAACCGGCTCGGCATTTTTGCGAAGGACAGCCGGCTGTGGTCCGAGACACAACCGGTTCGTAGCCTGCTGAAGCAGTTTCGCCTCCGTGCATCCGGCAAGGAGATCCCCTTCGAGTCATGGTCGGCGTTGCCCGATCTGGCGTTGTTAGCGGTGAAGTGGCATCGAGAAGAAGGGCGAGCGTTCTGGCATTGGGTGGTGTTTGTTCGGGAACAGCATGGTGCCTATGTGTTGGATTCTCAGCAGGCGTTGAAGAATCACGTGCGAACCGATTTTGGTCGCATGAGACCAAAGTGGTCTATCCACATCAAAGCGATTCGTTCCTGAGGTTGAATGTGCGAGCAAAATCGCATTGCGACAACCGTTTTCGACTCGTATGATGGCGGTATGATCCAGGTCACGCGAATCAAGACCAAAACTTCCACGCCGTACGAGCTCACGGCGATTCATCGAGACACTCACGACACCAAGACCTTCTGTTTCGCTCTTCCTGAGGATGCCACGTTGGACATGTTGCCCGGGGATCATCTGTACGTCCATGCGACGATCGACGGCAAAACCGTCAAGCGGCCCTACACGCCCTCATCTGTACCGGGCACGACCGGTTATTTTGATTTGACCGTCAAACGGTATGAATCCGGTGTTGTGTCGAAATATCTCCACGACAGAGAGGTCGGCGACACGGTCTTCATGAGTGGACCGAATGCCGGCGGTCATTGGGTGGACGGCACGGCGAAAAAGGTAGGGTTTGTGGCGGGTGGTACCGGTATTACGCCGATGATTTCCATCATCCGTTGGATCCTCGCGCAGAGCCTTGGAGTCGAGTTGTTCCTCGTATTTGGGAACAAGACTGAGGCCGATATCATTTTCCGGGATGAATGGGAAGGGAATGTGCGGGAGCATGCGACGTTCCATTGCTATCTTGTCCTGGAACAACCGCCGGCCGGCTTGACACAAGGGACTGGACGCATTACATAAGAAATTCTCCGTCGACAACTGCCTCCTCCTGGTCCTGACACCGTGATCTTTCTCTGTGGACCCCCGCTCATGGTCGATGCGTTGGAAACCACGCTAAAAGGCATCGGTTACCAAGAGCAGTCAATCATCCTGCCCTAGTCTGATTATCGCTGGCTTCTTATTCGATGGTGAAGTTCATGACCATGCCCTTGGCGGCATGAGAATCGTGTGCGGTGGGATTGGAGAACAGGCACATGATGGCGTAGCGGCCCGGAGTCAATTCGGCTGTGAACGTCCCGTCACTTCCAGGTTCAAGCCCGCTAATCCCGCCGATCAATTTCCCGGGCAAGGATAGCGCGGCATCTCCTGTGAACGCCCTAAGCACGTCGTGCACTGATGCGCCTCGATTGAGGCGGATGAGACTCGCCTGATGAGCTTGACTCCCACGATTGATGACATAAAACGTATGTCGACCTTTTTTGAGAGGTTGCACAACGACGTATTCATGATCGAACATCGCCATGTGGACATTGCCATAGAACTCGGCACCAGTCTGGCCGTTCTCGGCCACATGGAGTGCCTTCTGCATGCCCAACGCGGCATGGGTTTTATGTTTCTTAGTTGGAATACCACAAATGATGACATAGGAACCCGGCTCCAGGTACATCGTGGCTTCGGAGGTATCGCCCGATCCAACCCCATTCGGTCCTCCCATGTGTTTGGCCCATTTGGGAACGACTCCGTCGCCATCGCGAAACGCAACAGCCAAGTCAGCCGGGGTTTTCCCCTCGTCCAACTTCAGTAATTGGAGCTGATGCGGTTCATGTCCCCGATTCTGCAATCGAATCGTAATTTGACCGCCCGGGATGGTATCCGGTCCCTCGAAGCGATTGTCCCACGCGGAGAATGTAGCTACGCCAGGATTGGGAACCCCCATGGCTAGCGAATCATAGCTGGAAGAGGAAGCCGGAAAGGCGAGGAGCGCAGAAAGGAAAAAGAGACCGGACCGGAGTACATGCATAATTGTAGGCATTCCCCCTACAATGAGCTCGGTTACAGGACCGGCCAGACAGGCCCTTTTATATCACAGATGAGAGATGTTTTACCAAGATAGGTTCCGATACCTAATGAGTCTCGGTAGGGCCATTTGGCCATCAGGCCAATCGCTCACGACCGTGCGGGGTCATGAGGTCCTGCACCGGACCGACAGGAACGATGCGGGTAGGATTGATGTGGTCGTGCGTGATGTAATAGTGGCGCTTGATATGGTCGAAGTTCACCGTCTCGGCGATGCCATCGGTTTGATACAGATCTTTGAGGTAGCCGAATAAATTGGGATAGTCGATGATCCTACGAATGTTGCACTTAAAGTGCCCATGATAGACAGCGTCGAAACGGATCAGCGTGACAAACAGTCGCCAATCGGTTTCGACAAACTGCGCGCCGAACAGGTACCGTCGATCCTCGAGCCGTTTCTCCAGCTGATCAAGCGCGTCGAACAGTCTTCTCACGGCCCGTTCGTAGACCCGCTGTGAGGTGGCGAATCCAGCCCGGTAGACGCCGTTGTTCACGTTGTCATAGATGAACTCGTTGAGCCCGTCGATTTCCTGACGCAGCGTGTGCGGATACAGGTCGGTTGTGTCGGTCGTGAACTGATTGAATTCGTGATTTAAGATGCGCATCAGATCGTCGTCGGAGTTCGACACGATCCGTTTGCTGACGGTATCCCACAGCACCGGCACGGTGACGCGCCCACGATAGGATGGATTGGTCGCCTGATACGCTTCGCTGAGAAAATTGAATCCATTGATCGGGTCAAGTGAATACCCCGGCCCTTCTCGAAAGGCCCAGCCTTGCTCGTCGCGGATGGGATCGACGACGGTCATCCCGATCGCCTGTTCAAGCTTCTTGAGTTTCCGCACAATGATCGTGCGGTGTGCCCAAGGACAGGCCCATGAGACATAGAGGTGATAGCGGCCTGCAGCGGCCGGGTAGCCCGAGCTGCCATCGGCCGTCACCCAGTCTCGAAACGCATCTGCCTGACGCCTGAACTCTCCCGCTACCGATTGCTCGTTCGGGAATTGCGGCTGGCCTTTCATGGAACGTGGATTTCCTCCCGGCGATAGTATGGCACAGGAACCATCTCTATGACAGACAGTGACCTCTACCTTCCGGTCTCGGCCATCGTCTCCCTTAATCTTATATAGTGGAGATGACCCATCAAGGGGTCATCCCAGTATCACGTCTGACACCTCCATACGAGAATTGTTTAATTGAGGCCCTTAGGAGAAAGGGGCGACGGCGCGGGAAGTCTGCTTGTCCCTCCACTTTAGTTACCCGTGAACTAGTTCCGCTCTCCTGTCCCGATTGTTCCGGCGTCTTGAGTCTTGAAGAGGAAGGTGCGCACGAATACCGTATCTATGTCTGTCAAATCGATCACCGGTATTCTATGCGCAGCCTGGTACAGGCCAAGGAAGCGCAGCTGGAGCGCGTCTTGTGGTCTGCCAACGTCTTATTGAAGCAGCTCCTGTTTGTGTATCAGGAGGCAGTGTCCGCAATGAAGCATTGGACACCAGCCGAACCCAAAACCATGCATCGTCGTATCCACGAAGTGAGCAAGCAACGCCTCGCGATTCGAACAATCATAGAGGCGACTCATGCCGTGGAATAACAATGCCTACCACCAGTCAACCTTCACGGGATCGAAGCGGCGACGTTCGCTCAATAGGGAAGGCATCAAACGAGATGTCGTGGTCATCGGTGCCTCGGCGGGCGGTGTCGCCGCGTTGACAGAGTTGTTCACTGCCTTACCGTTCGATACGCCTGCGGCAATTGGCGTTGTACTCCACCGTAGCACCATTCCAAGCGAACTGTCCGAGGTGCTGGGGCGACATTCCAAGATTCCGGTAATCGAACCGGACGACCACAGCCAGTTGAAGCACGGCATCATTTATCTGGCTCCAGCTGATCAGCATCTGCTGTTCAATGGGGGCGGCGTCGTGGTTCAGCGCGGTCCGAAGGAGCACAGCACGAGACCGGCGATCGATCCGTTCTTTCGCTCCGCCGCAGAGGCGTATGGGAACCGCGTAGTGGGCGTGCAACTCACCGGGTGCGGTGAAGACGGGGTGAGCGGCTTGCTTCGCATTCACTTTGGAGCAGGGTTAGCCATCGCCCAAGATCCTGCCGAGGCCTATATGCCGTATATGCCCTTGAATGCCTTACAGTTTGATGACGTGGCAGGAGTATTCCCGCTCTGCGACATCGCGTCGGTCATCGTTGCGCTGGCAACAGGACAGGAAGTGTCGGCAAGACAGTACCGGTAAAGCGCATCACCGAGACCCGTCCGACTCTTGCGACATGAGGCCCACAAGTCTAGAATTACCTCCCTTCATCGCCTGCCTACCAATTCAGGAGGGCCCGCGATGCGACGGAAGGGAACCCAGCCAAAACCGAAGCCGGGGGCATCAGTTCCTCAGGCCGGTCGTGAAAAGAAACGCGGCCGGCGTCCCCCTTCGCGCAAATCGAAACGCCCGGCCTTCATCGTCGGTATGGGAGGCTCGGCCGGCGCACTTGAAGCCTTCGAGCAATTCTTTACCCACATGCCGCCTGATAGTGGATGCGGATTTGTCCTGGTCACGCACATGGATCCCTCTCATAAGGGCATGATGCCGGAGTTGATCGGGCGCTGCACGACGATGAAGGTGGTGCAAGTGGAAGAGAGTATGCCGGTGCGCCCGAACCATGTGTACATCATCCCGCCGAACAAGGACATGTCTATCCTTAACAGTACACTGCATTTGCAAGAGCCTTCTGCGCCCCGCGGGGTGAGAGCCCCCATCGATCTATTTTTTAGACATCTCGCAGAGGACCAGGAAGACCGCGCGATCGCCATCATCGTGTCGGGTATGGGGACGGACGGCACGTTGGGTGTGAAAGCCATCAAGGAGCATCTCGGACTGGCGCTGGTTCAAGACGCCCGCTCGGCAAAATATGACAGCATGCCCAAGAGCGCGATCGGCACCGGCTTGGTAGATTACGTTGCTCCGGCACAGGAACTGCCGGAAAAATTGGTAGGCTATATCCGCCACAGTGCGAAACTCCCGCGCGAA
>CAZNBG010000216.1:0-5924 GCA_964570915.1 uncultured Nitrospira sp.
CTGAAGCTTTGGGATTACCTCCCGAGAAGATTCGCTACATCAATCCTTATCAGGGTGGCGGCTTCGGCTCTAAGGGTGGATTGAAGGTCGAGCGTATTGCTATCGCTCTCGCCTATCACACGAAAGGCCGGCCTGTTCGGGTCAAGTTCAACCGTCAGGAAACTTTCGTTTCGACGAGTACGCGGCATGGAGCAATTGTTCGAATCAAGAGCGGAGTGAAAAGCGACGGAGTGCTTGTGGCTCGTGAAATCACGATTTATTGGGATGCAGGCGCTTATTCGGAAAAGAGTCCCACAGTTTGCATCAGAGGGAGCCTGCCTTCTCCCGGGCCTTACCGCATTCCGCATGTCAAAGTCGATGGATACGCCGTTTACACCAACAAGCCTGTCGCCGGCGCGTTTCGAGGGTATGGAATCCCTCAAGCCGCGTGGGCCTGCGAACAGCACATGGATGATCTTGCGAGACGGCTGCGCATGGATCCGCTGGAGTTTCGGTTGAAGAATATCTTCGTGGATGATGATATCGCATACTGGGGAGAGCAGCTTCACAATGTCGGTTTGAAGGAGACCTTATTAAAAGCGACAGAGGCGATCGGGTGGGGCAAAACGGAGAAAGTAGATCCGAAGGGATTCAAAATCGGAAAAGGATTTGCCTGTATTGCCAAACCCACGGGAAGGCCGAAAACTTCGAAGTCATCCGTTCTGGTCGTTAGCCTGGGGAAGGTAACCATACTCGCCGGTACGGTGGAAATCGGTCAGGCCTTCAGCACGATACTTTCTCAGGTGACAGCCGAAGAACTTGGAATCTCCATCCAGAATATACGCATGCACCCGCTGGATACTGACGTGATTCCCTTTGATTCATCCACTACTTCCAGCCGGAGTACGTTCCACATGGGCAATGCCGTTCGGCATGCGGCTATTCATGCTCGCGAGCAAATCGCGGAAATGGCAAGCGGAATTCTCGAATCGTCTCAGGAGGATCTTCGTTTCTCGGACGGTGAGGTCTTTCTGAAAAGAGATCCTGAGCGTGCGCTGGCGATCGGTGAAGTGATTCGGAAGCAACTGGGAGCCAATGGAGTCATTCGCGGGAACGGATCCTACACCTACGAGCTAGGTAAAGATGTCGACCCGCAGACAGGACACAGCGATCATGCCTCGGCTTTCTACATGTATGCGACTCAGGCCGCTGAAGTTGCCGTCGACGAGGAAACCGGGCGAGTGCGTCTACGCCGAGTCGTTGCGGCCCATGACGTCGGAAAAGCAATCAATCCACTGAACTGCGTCGCGCAGGTGGAGGGCGGTCTGGCGATGGGCATCGGAGCGGCTTTGCACGAAGAGTTGATTGTTGACGACCAGGGCAGGGTTAGAAATTCTTCATTCCTCGACTACCACCTGGTGACGTCGCTCGACATGCCGGAGATGAAAACGATTATCGTGGAATGCCCCACACCCGACGGCCCTTACGGTGCGAAGGGACTTGGAGAACCTGGATTGGCTCCGACTCCTGCGGCCATTGGAAATGCTGTGGCCGACGCTCTCGGGATCCGGATTTACGATCTGCCGTTAACTCCTGAACGTGTTTATTGGGCTATCCAGGCGGCAACGGACTAAACTCGCGGTCAAACGATGACCCTACCAGCTCTCTCGATTATCGCTTTGGCGGTGGCAATCGTTATCAGTTGTATATCTCGTTTCAATGTCGGTCTTCTGTCCATCGCGTTTGCTTTCCTGGTCGGCGTGGTGTTCGGCAAGATGAGCGTTGCCGAAGTGATGGCGGGGTTTCCGTCCGGTCTTTTCCTGACCTTAATCGGTGTCATGTTCTTCTTCAGTCAAGCCACCGTTAACGGCACTCTCGACAAGGTCACGCGAATCAGCCTAAAGTTGGCACGCGGCCAGGTCGGAATGATTCCAGTGATTTTCTTTTTTATATCGCTGGTGTTTTCTTCGATCGGACCTGGAGCGATCGCGACCGTTGCGTTTCTAGCGCCGGTGGCAATGAATCTTGCAGGCCAGGTTGGGATCAGTGGATTTCTCATGGCGATCGTACTGTGCTCCGGAGCGAATGCGGGCACTCTTTCACCGATCGCACCGTCGGGGGTGATAGCAAATGGTTTGATGGCCAGAATTCACATCACGGGTCAGGAGTCGGCGATTTACCTGAACAACCTCTATATAGAGTCGATTGTCGGCCTTGGAGGTTATTTCCTTCTTGGGGGATACCAATTGTTGACTCGGCCTCAGCTGAAGGCAATAAACCAAGAAAAGGTGCTCCTTCTCACCCGTGCGGAGCCGATGACGTGGAATCAGAAATTAACGGTGGCACTGATTGCACTGCTGATTGCGGCTGTCGTCCTACTGAAAATCGACGTTGCCATGGGCGCATTCATGGCGGCGGCGGTTCTCACGCTGACACGCGCATCGGACGAACAGGCGGCACTGAAGGCGCTTCCCTGGAACGTGATCGTTATGGTCTGCGGCGTCATCGTTCTTATTTCGATCCTCGAAAGAAAAGGCGGGATGGGTCTGTTCATTACAATGCTTTCCAGGTTCGCAACCAACACGTCGGTTAACGGATTCATCGCTTTTGTGGCTGGGTTGATCTCGGTTTACGCCAGTTCTTCTGGTGTCGTCATGCCAGCATTTATTCCCACGATCCCGGGTTTGATCGCGAAACTAGGCGGAGGCGATGCGATTGCACTTGCCGGCTCCATCAGTGTCGGGGCGATGATTGTGGATACATCTCCTTTGTCCACAGCCGGAGCTTTATGCATTGCGAGCGCCGCGGCCTCTGAAGACCGGAGATCACTCTTCAATAAGATGTTGGCATGGGGATTATCCATGAGCATGGTGGGTGCTCTTGTGTGCTGGATGTTCTTCGGGCTTCTTTCGAAGGCCGGTTAGGGTGAAAACATGAAAGCCGATCTCGTCGTAAAGAGCGGTTGGGTGGTGACACCGCACGAAACTTTCAAGGGAGGCGTTGCCGTAGCGGACGAGAAATTTGTTGCCATCGGAACTGATGATTCCCTGCCGGATGGCAAAGAAGTCATCGATGCCAAGGACAAACACATCCTTCCAGGTTTGATCGATGGACATGTGCATTTCAGAGAGCCGGGCCTGACATATAAAGAAGACTTCGGAACAGGATCGACGGCAGCAGTGTGCGGCGGCATCACAACAGTGATCGACATGCCGAATACGATTCCGCCGACGGCAGACGCTGAACAGGTCACAGTGAAACAACGGCTGGCTGAAGAAAAATCTCTGGTGGATTTCGGGATCATCGGCGTCATCCTTCAGACGAATTCAGACCAGATCGCTCCAATGGCGGCGGCCGGCGTAATCGGTTACAAGATCTTTTTCGGTGCAACTGTCGGCAATCTCCCTTGTCCCGATGACGGAGTTTGTCTGGAAGCTTTTTCCCGGATTGCCGAATCGAGACTTCCTCTAGGGATCCATGCCGAGAATCGCCAGATCATGGATCACTACACCGACAGGTTGAAGGCCGAAGGAAAGAACGATCCGATCCATTGGGAATCATCGAGACCCGCTCTCTGCGAGGCTGAATCCGTTGCACATGCCTTGTTCTTCGCCGAGACCTTTGGGACCAAGTTGCATGTTTTTCATATGAGCTCCAAACAGGCGGCATTCCTGGTAAGGGATGCCAGGGCACGAGGCACGAGAGTGACCGCCGAGACAGGACCTCACTATCTGCTACGCGAGCCGAAGGACATGGCTGAGGTTGGTCCACTTCTGAAAATGAATCCGCCCGTTCGCACACGCGATCATGCGGAGGTGCTTTGGGAGGGGCTGCTCCACGGGTACGTCGATATGCTCGCCACCGATCATTCTCCTCACACCTTCGAAGAGAAGGGATGTGACATGACAGGGAAGTTAATGAAGCCCGCGATCTGGGATTGCGTGTCGGGATTTTGCGGCGTCGAGACGGCGGTACCTTTGATGTTGACCGAGGTCAACAAAGGACGGATGACGCTGAACCACTACGTCAAACTTGCCAGTGAAAATCCGGCAAGGGTCTGGCAATTCTATCCAAAGAAGGGAGCCATTCGACTGGGATCCGACGGCGACCTCACCATCGTTGACATGAATAAAGAGAGCGTGATCGACGGCAATAAACTGCACAGCAAGAACAAACCCACACCATGGCACGGCTGGAAAATCAAGGGCGTGCCGGTCTGCACGGTCGTCCGCGGCCACGTTCAGATGCGCAACGGCGAACCTGTTGGGAAGCCGATCGGCCGCATGGTGCGACCGCCGTAGGTCCGCCAAGACCACGGTGGCAAAATTCCCTACAAACCACAGTTCACATTCTCGCACCGAGGAAAAATACCCAATCAGTTCGGTGGAAGTTGTAGACCGCACGCTTGAAACGATATTGCTTTTTTGAATAGGCCTACACCGTCTTTTGTGCGAGTGGTGCGAACTTCTATACCTTTTTTCGGAACGCTTACAGCCCTCGAAGTGACCTGAGACGATCACACGTTCGAATTACCTCATGCACTGGGCGTGCATACCGAATGGTATCCGCCATGCATAACCCCCACGGGTCAGGTTTAAACCTACACACCGATCGAGTGAGACGTTCAATGTCAGAGGAGATGTGTGTGGACTCTCTCAACAGAAGCGGAGGGTGATATGAATTCTGGTTTTTTGCGTAGTCGGAACATGCTTGCGGCAGCAGGCTCACTGCTGGCGAATCCATTGCGGATTGCGAACACCAGCTTACCAGTCGGCTTTGCGATTGTGGCGGCTTTCACCGCTGTCTTGACGCTTGGAATGGGCACGGCAGAGGGCGCGGCCTGCAACGTGCCGTCGCTCGGCCACCCGACAATTCAATCCGCGGTCAACGATCCCAGCTGCGACCCAATCAATGTGGCCGCCGGAGTCTACCCCGAGCAGGTAACAATAACCAGGACTGTGACCCTCAACGGTGCGCAGGCCAACGTCGATGCAAGGACGGGCAGGATGTTCCCAACTGGTGAGTCGATCATCGACCACCCCTGCGGACCAGTCCAAATTGAAGCCGACAAGGTCGTCCTTAACGGATTCACAATTCAGGGTTCGACGCTGCCCGATCCCTGCTTCTTATCCGGCATCTGGACCAATCCAGGTTTCTCTGGAACTAAGGGCGGCCACCAGATATTGAACAATATCGTCCAGAACAACATCTCGGGCATCGAGTTGGATTCAACCTGTGACTTCGCGACGCTGGTGCAGTTCAACCTGATTCGGAACAACAGCAACCCCGGGCCCGGCTCCGGTAATGGCATCCAGACCAACTTCGGTCTCTGCAATGCCAGTATAGACCGCAACACGTTCAGCGGAGACACAAACACCTCTGTCTTGGTGGTGACACCCTCCTCCAACCTCGCCATCACCAACAACGAACTCGTCGCGCCAACGCCTGAGAGCATTGCACTCCTCGACGTGAATAACGCGACGATCAGCGGCAATGTCAGCACCGGCTCGACAAACTTCGGCACAATCGACCTCTTTGGGGGCAATTCGAACGTGACGGTGAACAGCAACACATTGGTCAATGGGAACCGCGCGATTGTCGTCGAGAATCCATTCGTTGGTTTCGGCGTTCCTCTGAATTTCAATATCACGGCTCATCAGAACTGCATCCAAGGGAACATCCTTGCCGGAATGGAAGTCGACCCGTTTGCGTATCCCATGAGTCCGCCGCTGAATGCGCAGAGTAACTGGTGGGGAAGCCCGTCAGGCCCTTCGAACCCAAATAATCCGACTGGTCTCGGCGACAGGATCATTGATCCCGACAACAACGTGGACTTTACGCTTTGGCTGCTTAGTCCTCTGGCAGGCTGTCCATCGGTACCACCAAATACGCCCGGCAAGGCTATCGCCGGCGGGAAGATCCAATCCGATCCCACAGGTCTCGAA
>CAZNBG010000217.1:0-5896 GCA_964570915.1 uncultured Nitrospira sp.
AATGGCGCGCGCTGTCGGGATTCATTTGGTTTTGGCCACCCAGCGCCCGTCCGTTGACGTGCTCACCGGCTTGATTAAGGCGAATTTCCCCGCACGCATCGCGTTTCAAGTGTCCTCGAAGACCGACTCGCGAACCATTCTGGATGCGAACGGCGCGGAGGCTCTCCTGGGCCGCGGGGATATGCTGTATCTGGCTTCCGGCACCGGCCGTCTCGCCCGTCTGCATGGATCCTTTGTGTCGGACGACGATGTCCGTTCGGTGGTTGAGTTTGTAAAGAAGCAAGCGCTCCCAATCTACAATCAGGAACTGCAATCGTTGAAGTCGGAAGAAGCGGAGGCGGAGGAGGCCAAAGACGAGGTGTATGAACAAGCCAAAGATCTGGTCCTGTCAACTGGACAAGCGTCGGCCTCGCTGATTCAGCGCCGACTGCGGGTCGGCTACCCCCGAGCAGCGCGTATGATCGAACAAATGGAATCGGAAGGCATAGTGGGAGCGGCGGGACGTGACGGACGACGGGAAGTCCTTGGACGGCGCGGACCGGTGGGTGCGGCGGAAGCATGACAGACCGATGGTTGGGAGCACTGTTGAGCCTCTTGGTGGGCTTGCCGGTCTGGGCGGCAGACGGACCAGTCGATGAGAAGGCGTTGCAGGAGGTCCGTGGAGTCGTCAAGCAATTGCAAACGCGGTACGAAAAAACAAAAGATCTGCAGGCCGACTTTTCTCAGAAAACGAAGATCGAGGGGTTTGAACGGCCCGTGACGTCGGCCGGTAAGGTGTACATCAAAAAACCGGGTCGCTTGAGATGGGACTATCTTGATCCGGCAACCGAGCAGATCTATGTGAATCAGGACGATGTGAAGGTGTACGTCCCCGAACATAAGCAGGTCTTGATCGGGAAACTGACGCAAATGGCTGCGTCCAAGGCACCATTGGAATTGTTGCAGGGAGCGGCCAAATTGGATGAATCGTTTGAGATTGAACCCACCGCCGGAAAGGAACGCGGAGTCGGTGGTCTCCCGCTCATTACGTTGATTCCCAAAGCCAAGGAACATGACTCCGCCCAAAATCTTCAGAAGATCGTCGTCGAGGTCTTTCCCAAAACCCATTTTATCCGTACGGTGTCCCTTCATGAAGTCAGCGGTAATGTCGCCGTCTTTGAATTTTCGAACTTGCAACCCAACCTGGGATTAGGTAATGAGGTGTTCGACTTTAAAGCACCGCCGGATACCGAAGTCGTGAGGGCTCCGGTGTTGAACGGGCCGTAGGCAGGGCTCATTCATGGGAAATCGATCCGCAGGTAGTTGAAAAGGCAGCGAAGCGTGTGCGAGTGGGGGGTGCGGGCTGACGGGCAGAGGTAGAGGGTACGCTGAGTCATGATAGTTCAGGCGAACATGGTAACGGAAGCTGTTGACCGAGCGGTGACAGGATTGGATTTCGACCGCCTCCGCCAGGAGTATTGGGAGCAAAACGAGTTTTTACTCATCAAGCAATTCTTGCCCCGTGCCTTTGTCGAAGAAGTGCTCGTTCCCCAGGCCCAGGGGGTTAAGGCGGAGCTCAATCGCAATTACATTCCCGGTCATAAGAAAGGCGGAAGCGTCAGCTATTACACGGTGCAGGAAAAGGCTCCACGCTTTCTTGATCTCTATCGTGCCGAATCGTTCAGAGGGTTTTTGGATCGGCTCGTCGGCACGAAGCTCATGTTCTGCCCGGACAACGATCCCCATTCCTGCGCCCTCTACTACTACACTGAGCCGGGTGATCACATCGGATACCATTACGATACGTCCTATTATAAAGGCGCGCGCTATACGATCCTGATGGGGCTTGTCGATCGGTCGACCCAGTGCAAGCTCGTGTGTGAGCTCTTTAAAGATCACCCCACTCAGCAGCCGCGCCATCTTGAACTGGTCACGGAGCCTGGTGATCTAGTCATTTTCAACGGTGACAAGCTCTGGCATGCGGTCACGCCACTTGGAGAAGGGGAAGAGCGGATCGCCTTGACGATGGAGTACGTCACCAATCCGGAAATGGGCACCGTGAAGCGGCTCTATTCCAACCTCAAAGATTCCTTCGGCTACTTCGGCTTCAAATCGGTCTTCAAGCGGGCATTAGGCCTAAACCGATCTAGATAAATCTGTCTTCGCAGAGTCCCATCACTCCGCCTGCCTTCTTTGGCGGATTCTCGGACCCCATTTCTAACGGAACTTGGTTTTCAGCCAGCACCTAAATGGTTATCTATTCGTAATCAATCGAGGCCTACGCTGATACAAGAGTAGAAATCTATTTTTCACGGATGACATTTCGAAAAAGGCTGGAGCCGCAGCTGTTACATGTGGAGATGTTTCATGGCGGCGGCGCACAGAATGATGAAGAACCCCATCCAAAGGGCCGCGCGCTGGAAGGGAATTACCTCATATGGTTCCCCCTCATCGGTCTCGTCGTCTGACTTGAAAATGACCGTGTAGAGGAACAGCGTGAGGAGGCCCAATACGAGAAGAAGTTTGATCATGAAGATGATCAGATACTTGGAGTGGTGTTGGACGCCGGAGCCCGTTTGTGAGATCAGGACTTGATTGACGTAGTGGAGATTCACGCCCCCGGTGAATAGCAGGACGACCAAGAGACCACCGGCGACCTTTTTGTAGTGCTGATAAAACACGTCTGTAATGGGTTTGATCTGATCCTTCGAGACCGCCTTCTGCAATCCCGGTGTGACCGCCATGACGAGAAATGCCAGGCCGCCGATCCAGATGATTGCCGAGAGCAGGTGAAACCAGTGGTTCACGATAGGGATCAGGATATTGAGATCGGTGGCGATGCTCTGAACGGTGTCCATAGGTGAGCGTTATTCGCGAAGGGTGACGTGCACGAACTCCACGGCTAGAACTTAAAGACCGGTGCGTCGTTGCCGAACCGTTTCTTGCGCAGTTCCTCCATCAATTCGACGGTGATGAGCGAGATGTTGTGTTCCCGAGCGTGCTTCTCCACACCCTTTTTGACCATGGCGCGTAGAAAGTAGGGGATACGGCTCAACCTGAGCGCTGACGCGTCATCCCAGGTAATCTCAGACTCCTCGGAAACATTGAATGCTACCTTGATTTTCACTCCACCTTTCGGCGTGTACAAACACCACTGGTCTTCATCCAGCCAGTCACCATGGTCGACATAGGGGCGGGCACGACAGCCTCCGCAGATGTCACTGTATTCGCAGTCGCCGCATTTCCCTTTGAGCTGAGGGTATCGGAACGAGTTGAAGACGTCCGATCGCTCCCAGAGGTCGACGAAACTGTGTTGACGCAAATTTCCGGCGGACAGCGGCATATAGGGACAGGGTGTCAATTCACCGTTGGGCGTCACTCTGGCATAATTCGTTCCAGCCAGGCACCCTCCCCCCATGTACCCGGTTGCCTTGGTAATTGGGGAGTTGGGGTCCTTCTCATAAGCTAACCGTTTGAAGTGGGGAGCACAGCGGGCACGCACGAGCATACCCTTGTAATTATCTTGGCACTCAACGAGATACCCGAGCACTTCTTCATACTGAGCGGGTGTGATATCCGTCAGTTCTTCGCCGCGTCCAGTACAGACCATGAAAAAGACGTTCAATACGCGGGCTCCGAGCTGATGCGCCCAATCGATAACATCGGGCAGTTCCTTGTAATTCATCGGCTGGGCGCTGAAATGCACTTGAAATTGAAGACCATTCCGCTTGCTGGCCTCAATACCCGCCACCGCGGCTTCCCACGCCCCCGGCACGCCTCTGAATGCGTCGTGTTTGGCCGCCTGTAATGAATCAATACTGATGCCAACGCCCATCACGCCAATCTCCACGAGGATCTTGGCCAGACGGTCATCGATCAGCATGCCGTTGGTGCCAAAGACCACCATGAAACCGAGCTTAACGGCGAAACGAGCGATGTCGAGGATATCCGGTCGGACCAACGGTTCGCCGCCCGTAATGACGAGGAGACACCCTTTGTTCACTTCTGCGATCTGCTCGATCAGCCGGTAACATTCTTCGGTGCTCAGCTCGTCTTCTCCACCGGCAGCTTTCGTCGTCGCATCGAGATAGCAGTGATCGCATTTGAGGTTGCACCGCTTGGTCAAGTTCAGTGCGACAAGGTAAGGCTTGAAGTCATCAACCGTCCGACCGTCAAATGGTCCTTCTCCCTTTGGAGTGGGGGTGAAAAACCGAGCAATTTGCTGCTGCAATGAGCTCGGAGCGCCTTGAGACGAAGGACCGTTGAAGATGGGAAGAGATTTGCCCATGACGTCTAGTGCTGAGTGCCGAACGTTGAGTTCTACGTTATCTGTCTGGGTTCACTCAGCACCACGTCCTCAGGACGAGGTACTGGTCTTACCGGTGAGATTGGCAATCATGTCCTTGAGATTACCGGTCTTCATGGCGTCCGCCATGTATCCCTTGGCCTGTTCGATCCCTTCATTCGCGACCTCGATCGTGATGACAGTCGCTCCGATCTTCTCGGCGTGCTTCAGGATCAGCGCCTTGGTGCAATCACGCATGAAACCTTCCGGAGCCCGATCCAATCGGGCCTGGGCTTCCTCTGTCCAGGAATATTCTGATGTCGGATCGCTGTGGCCGTTCGAGCCATTTCCATGTGTGGCTGCAAGCGTGGCTTCCGCGGCCGGCGCTGTGCCGGTGCCTTTGTTGGAGAAAATCGGGGTATAGTCCTCGGCAGCGGCTTCCTTGATCATCGGCGCTGCGTATTCAAGCGTGATCGTTATCATACCCAGTTTCCGCGCGCTCTTTTCAATTCTGGCCTTCGCGCGCCTTCGTTGGAAGCCGGCCGGCACGGCCCGGATAGCTTCTTTGGCATCCTTGGTCCATTGCATCGGCACGTCATCATAGGCAACGTCTGTTTCGAGTTCGCCTTCCGCCGTCGCGGCCACTTCGAAAATCTTCTTGTCGACTTGTTTGAATCTCGTCCCATCAGCGCTGCAGACGGGACATCTGACCGGCATGTCGCCCTTTCCGATGTATCCGCACCCGTCACAGACGAAATAGGTTTGACCCATGCGGTCCAAGTAGGCCTGAGTGGAAGCATCGACCTCTTTGGGCTTCTCCTCGACGATCTGGGTCATAATCCCGCTCAACGTCGGGCCCATGAGATCCTTCGTTACAGCCGCGTCGGCTTGCATTTTGTCGCGGTCGATGCCGGCCGCATCCAAGCTGCCTCCAAGCGCGCGCATCGCGTCCATCGCGCCTTTAGGCAGGATGTGTCCGACGGCCGCATCCACAACGGTATTACTGATGATTGTATGGCCTTTTTCAATGGCATAGCGATGAATAGCCGTCTTGGCGACTCCTCGCGCGAAGACTGGGATCTTTTCCATCCGCCGCAGCGCTTCCTCGGTCCAGGCGATCGTGTACTCAGCTTGGGTATCGATCGGCGGAACATACTTGCGGTTGGAGACCAGCACGTTACAAGGGGCGCTCCGAAGCAGGTTTTCGGTGTTGCTACCGACGTCCATATCATCGTCGCTATGGACCCCGATACGTCCGACAATCAGCAGGGCTGGGACATCTTTGCGGACATACTGAATGATCTTCTCGAACGCCTTGCCGTCGAGCAACGTCGTTTTCACATCGGTTTGCTCGGCCTGGGCAATTTCACGGGAAATGTCCAGATGGGACTGGTAGATCTTGGCCAAGCCGCTATCGATAATTTCTTCGTGGAGCTTTTCCTGTTCCTTGAAACGGAACACCTTGCCGGCTTCTTCGTTCAAGACTCCGGAAATACTGTGGAAGGCGGCATAGTGGAAATAGGGGTCAAACGCTGAAATGGCTTCAACCGGCATGTTGAAGGCCTTGCCCAGAGCGAGGCCCGTCATCAGTCCGCCGAACGAATAGGGGCTGCCGTCGACAGCCACGACGAT
>CAZNBG010000218.1:0-5895 GCA_964570915.1 uncultured Nitrospira sp.
TGACATGTCGAGAGACTTCGCACAGGAGGTCGAGGCCAGCAGGCAGGCGACCAACCCAATTCTGCGACTCCACAAGGCCGCGCGACCAGCTGTCACAGATGATGGAATGTAGTCGGTTTTCATGTCTTGTGCATTGTCTCCCGTTGGATTCTCTGGAATCAATCGTTTTGTCAGAGGCCTGGAAACAAAGGGGATCAGAAAGTTTTTTCGGCGTGGTTTCATCCTTGCTCCATCCATCTCAGCTCTCTATGATGATTTGTAGTCATCGTTGAGGACTGTCCACATGGCCGACGTGCTTCGTGTCAAAACATCAGCCCCAAAAGAAGTCGTGGATCTCACCGACCGACTTGAGGCGATAGTCCGCAAGGCGAAGCTCCAGGATGGGCTCTGCGTGCTCTTTGTCACCCACACGACGGCGGCGTTGACGACCGGGGAAATCGGGGAGGGGACGGAGCAGGATCTGTTGCAAGTCGTCGAGAAGATGATCCCCCGCATTCAGTTTCAGCACGCGCATAATCCCGCCCACGCCTGGTCGCACATGGCCTCCTCGATTCTCGGCCCGTCGCTGACGGTGCCGGTCTCAGGCGGCAAGTTGATGCTCGGCACGTGGCAATCGGTGATGCTGGTTGAATTGGACGGTCCGCGCGAGCGCACGGTGCACGTGACGGTGATTCCGGGTTAGTGTTGCAGTGGCGGATTGGCGACATTCTTCCATCTAGTAAAACGCTCTCCAGGATTTAGTCATTTCCTTCTCAATAAAGCTCCGCCACAGTATGCTGCCACTATGCACGGCAGGTGTTTATTACACGGGCGTTGTCTTCCGCGTGTTTCCGGACATCAGGCGCTCACATGTTTGCTGATGGCCTGTCTTGGACTCTGGCCGGGATGTAGTATCGCTTCTGCCGCTGCTACTTCTTCTGATGTCGCTGCATCAGAGGATGAATACCGAAGACTCGCTCACCTGGATCTTTCCTCGAATCGTCTGATACTCACGATAGCCGAACACGCCGATGAAGGAGGGTTCATCTCGCTCATTCAGCAACGGCCCGATTTCAGCGGTTCATTCACCCCTTCGGACCTAGAGAGAGTGAAGCAGTCTTTCGTTCAGGCACTTCACTTCATTCTGAAGGACGAGACCACAGCAAAGTTTGTCGAGATCGATCTCGCGCGCCACTACGCAGCCACCGTCACGAGAGGGGATGCCCATACGCTTGTTGAGGGATATGAGACGGGAGCTATCGACGCGTCCGTAAGAGTCATGGAACTCGCAGACTTTGCAGCACAACGATTGCCTGACCTTGTGCGTGAACAGTGGCGGGCGTTCAAGGTCCCAAGCCAGGCGATGATTCCCACGCTCCTGCCCGACGATCATTTCATGATCAAGACGACCGCCTATCAAACGGTCAATCCTCAACGGGGCGACATCATCGCGTTTCGATATCCCGAAGATGAGAAGAAGATCTTCGTAAAACGAGTGGTCGGTCTCCCTCATGAGCGCATCGAAATTCGCGACAAGGACGTGTACGTGAATGGGACGCGTTTGACGGAACCCTATGTCCAGCATACCGATCGCTCAATCTTGGCCGAGAATCCACGCGATAATCTTGGACCGGTCACCGTTCCACCCGACGCGTACTTCGTCATGGGGGACAACCGGGAGAGCAGTCTCGATAGTCGCTTTTGGGGATATGTTCACAAGGACAAAGTGCTGGGGAAAGCGATGTTCATCTATTGGTCGGTTGACAACGGCACAAAGATCCCGCGCTGGGACCGGCTGAATAGCTCGCTGTACCAGGCCCCGAATGTTAGGGACCTAGCGGGGCGGAAGTAAAAAGAGACAGGCATTCCCGCAATCGGTGATGCTGGTCGAGCTCGACGGCCCGCACGAGCGTACGGTGCACGTGACGGCGATTCCGGCTTGAGGTAGGCACAAGGTTCGGTCCATTTATCCTTATCCCCCTGCCCATAACCATAAGACCAATCCGAGACGTCCCCTATGGGCGCTGCTACAAACTATAGGTACGTCGGAGCAATTGCCGACAATTTATGACAGTGGTGATTGACGGAGCCGCGCCAATTAGTATATGATTATCATATACACAATGAGAATTCAGTGAAGCGGCTATCTGATGCGGAGGGTTTCGAGTGGGATGAGGCAAATCTCGTCAAAAACTGGGACAAACATCGAGTTACTCCGTGGGAATGTGAACAGGCGTTTTTTAATCTTCCGATGGTTGTTGCCGACGATGCAGCGCATTCCGCAGTTGAGCCACGCTACTATGTGCTTGGTCAAACAGACGCGGGGCGTCGCCTGTTCATCGTGTTTACCATTCGGAAACATCGTATTCGTGTCATCTCCGCGCGCGACATGAGTCCTAAAGAACGGAGAGCATACCATGCGCAAGCTCAAAAGCAGACCGACGTTCAAGACTGAGCAAGCGGAGGCCGCTTTTTGGGCTTCACACGATTCTACGGTATATGTTGACTATTCCAAGGGACGCCGGCTGTTGTTCCCGCGCCTGAAACCGTCGACCGAAACCATTTCCCTCCGCCTGCCCAAGTCGCTGCTTGACCAACTCAAGACCTTGGCGAACAAGCGCGACGTCCCATATCAAACCCTTTTGAAGCTGTTTGTGCTTGAGCGCGTGCAGGCTGAACTTCGCCCGCGACCTGCCAAGGCTTCGTGACGTTGGCTGTATGCTCGCGCTAGAAAGGTGAGTACTCCCGGCGAGCCGCTTTGGATTACACGTTCAGGTGTGTAATCGACTCTGGCCTATCGCCGGAGGAAGGCGATCCAGCGCCATAGGTTCAGCAGGCTGGCGAGGGAGGCCGCCACGTAGGTCAGCGCGGCTGCCGTGAGAATGCTGCGCGCCCCCTGCTCATCTTCGGGCGAGAGGTAGTTGCCCTGCCGGAGGACGGGAAGGGCGCGCCTGAAGCTGGCGTCCCACTCGACGGGTAACGTCACGAGGTGCACCAGCGTGGCGATCCCCATCGTCGCGATGCCGGCCATCATGACGAGCACGCCCGCTGCCGGAGTCCGGGTCAAACCCGCTACGACCGGAATCCCCATCATGATGACCGCTCCGACCTTCTCCGCGCCTTGCGCGACCTTCACAAGCTTGGTCCGCTCCGCGAGCGGCTGGTATCCCAGGTGATCTTGAATGGCGTGCCCGACCTCATGGGCGGCGACGGTAATCGCCGTCAGGGATTTCCCATCGAAGATCGCGGGCGTCAGGCGGACGGCTTTCTCGATGGGGTCGTAGTGGTCGCCTTTCTCGGTCGGTTCGACTTTGATGTGCGGTAGGTCGAACCGATTGAGGAGATGCCGAGCCAATTCTCCTCCGGTTCCCGGATAGTCGTCACGGGGCGCGCTATGTTTGGCAAACACCCGCTTGGTCCAGAGCTGCGGTCCGACCAGAACCAGGCCGACGATGATCAACAGTAGGACGAGACGCACCATAAATACCCCGACACCAACGTCACCCTCCACACAGGCTAACACAATTGAAGACAAGAACTGAAAACTTGGCTACAATTCCCAGCCATCGAGAGCATGATGATGTCCCATTGTCTCCAAGACCCATATGACGATCACTGATAGCGAATCGGCTGATCTCACGACTCCGACGGGACCGATGCGGACGTATGTCTTTCGCCCCGTGGCGGGCGGACGCTATCCGGGACTGATCCTGTATTCGGAGATTTTCCAAGTCACGGGCCTCATTCGGCGCATGGCGGCGATACTGGCTGGTCATGGTTTCGTGGTGGCGGTGCCGGAGATTTTTCACGAGCTGGAACCGACGGGCACGGTACTCGTCTATGACGAGGCGGGTGCGGTGCGCGGCAATCGGCACAAGATCACCAAGACCTTGGCGGGCTACGACGGCGATGCGCGTGCGGCGCTGGACTTTCTGGCGTCGTTACCGCACTGCACGGGCAAGCTGGGTGTGGTGGGCATTTGCATCGGGGGGCATCTGGCGTTTCGCGCGGCGATGCAGCCCGATGTGCTGGCCGCCGCCTGCTTCTACGCGACAGACATCCACACGCGCAGCCTGGGGCAGGGCCTGCATGACGACAGTCTGGACCGGATCGGCGAGATCACGTGCGAGTTGCTGATGATCTGGGGCCGGCAGGACCCGCACATTCCCCGCGAAGGGCGCGCGCTCATCTACAATGCGCTAAGCGATGCCGGCGCGCATTTCCAGTGGCATGAGTTCAACGCCGCGCACGCCTTCATGCGCGACGAAGGTCCCCGCTATGATCCGGCTGCGGCCCGCATGGGCTACGACATGGCGTTGGAGTTATTCCACCGCCGGCTGGGCGAAGGCAGAATATAGTCTCCATGTCGAATCGATCCGACTTCAGCTTTTTCGAATCGCTGACCAGCGACCACCGCCGACGGTTCTACGAATGTCATCGGAGACTCGCGCTCTTCATGATTCTCATTGTCTTGTTGGCTCCGTTTGCGGGGCTCTATGTGACAGGCCTGCTCGGATCAGTGGTCGGCGTGCTCCTGTCTGTCGCGGCCTATTATCTGACGCCCCCGCTCTGGATCATGCTCGATCTCCAATAGCGTGATCGCGTCAGGAGGGTTCCGGAGGGAAACACGATACCGGGACCTTGCTTGAAATACCCATAGGCACGAGTCATGAACATCGCGTATGACGTCATTGTCGTTGGCAGTGGCCCGGCCGGATCTTGCGCGGCGTGGTGGCTGGCGAAGGCGGGTATGGCGGTCGCCGTGCTCGAGAAGGCCGCGCTGCCGCGGTACAAGACGTGCGGCGGCGGGATCGTTGGACGAGCCATGCAGGCGCTGCCCGTGGATGTGCGCCATGTGGTCGAGCAGGAATGTCATACCGCGCAGTTGAATGTTCTCGATGTCGGATTTTCCTTCACGACGCAGCGACAGATTCCCATCGTCTCCATGACGATGCGCTCTCGGTTTGACTTTGCCCTTCTTTCTGCCACGCAAGCCGCCGGGGCGGTACTTCACCAACGCTGCGCGCTCGAGGACGTCTCGCTCGAAGACGATGCCGTGGCGCTGAGCACGACCATGGGTGTGGTGCGTGCCAAGTTTGTCGTGGCCGCCGACGGAGCGCTCGGCACGGTCGCACGGACGACGGGGCTTGCCGGCGGGTGCACGCTCATTCCGGCCCTCGAGTACGAAGTGACGGTGCCTCATAACCGGTTGGACAGCTTTCACGGCATGGCGAGATTTGATTTCGGGGTGCTCCCCCATGGGTATGCGTGGGTCTTTCCCAAAAAACATCACCTGTCGATCGGAGTCCTGTCGATGGCCCAACGGGGAAGCGACCTCAAATCCTCGATGGCGCGCTATATCGACACGCTCGGCTGTGGTTCTGTCATGCGGATCGAGCAACACGGCTTTGTCATTCCCATCCGGCCGCACAGAGGGCCGTTCGTCGGCCAGCGCGTCGTGTTGGTCGGGGATGCCGCAGGCTTGACCGATCCCGTCACCGGAGAGGGCATTTCGTTCGCCATTCGAAGCGGCCTGCTAGCGGCGCAATCCTTGATTGAGGGGCAGCTTGACGAGGGGTCCGTACGACACGCGTACACGCGTTCCCTGGAAGAGACGATCCTTCCCGAACTGCAGACCGGACGATGGCTGGCCCGACTGCTGTACGACTTTCCCCGCACACGCTCGTGGGTGTTTTCACGACTGGGTCAGCGGCTCTGTGAAGCGGTGACCGATGTGATGACCGGGAAGCGGACGTATCGAGACCTGGCGTTCAAGCCACGAACGTTGCTCCGGATGCTGACGGCTCCCTCCGTCACGCACTCGGGGTCCCATCCTCCGGGGCCACGCCATGGCCAGGCCTGACGGTACGGAACCGATCCCGGGCTGCTTTCCCTTCCCTCCGCATCCAAAACCGA
>CAZNBG010000219.1:0-5869 GCA_964570915.1 uncultured Nitrospira sp.
CCTTCTATTCTTATAACGTTTTGATGATCGGGCGGTGGCTCATCCCATTTGTGTTCAATCTTGTGGTGACAGGGTTGAGGATCGGTGGGTTTACGACCTCGCTCATTATGCGGTTCGGCCAAGAGGCTGAAGTGCTTGCTTGGAGCATGGTCTTTCTGTTTCAGCCAATCTCCTGTGTCTTCTACCCCATGGAGGTTCTCCCCACGTGGCTCAAGGGGATTGCATGGGTGAACCCGGCCGCACACATCTTTGAGGGGATGCGGGCTGTGTTGAACACAGGAGGCACCCCTTTTTCGAATCTTGTCTGGGCAGCCGGACTCAACGGCGTGCTGCTGGTGGCTGTCATCACCTGGTTTTATCGGACAATCGCGTACTGTAAAGACCAAGGACTTCTGGTCCGAGTCGGGGAGTAAGGTTGTAATCCTCGACTCTCTGTGTTATTGTATCTCTGACTCAGATCGCCCCGGGCCTCGCGATGCTGAGTGTCTATCAGAGGAGGCCCACAATGCCGATGTTGCCTTGTCCGGGAATCTTGTCGGAAGTCAGACCTAAGTCGCTGCCTCGATCGCGTCTTCGGCCCGCTCCTTCCCCGTTCCTCGTGTTCAAGACAATGTCATTATTCTAAAGGAGGAACCCCGATGGGTTCGAAGATTTATGTCGGTGGGTTGCCCTATTCGGCGACCGAGCAGCAATTGAGTGATTTATTCGCGGCCCATGGCGCAGTGGCGTCGGCGCGGATCATTACGGACAAGTTCACCGGCCAATCCCGTGGATTCGGCTTTGTGGAGATGTCTTCAGATTCTGAAGCTCAAGCTGCGATTACGGCGCTCAATGGATCGGAGATGGGTGGCCGGACCCTCACAGTCAATGAAGCGCGCCCTCAGGAACCGCGCACCGGTGGCGGTGGTCGTGGTGGATTCGGCGGAGGTGGTGGCCGAAGCGGAGGCGGAGGAAAGCGCGATCGCTGGTAATTGATCGGTTCAGTGCGCAGCACACTGAAGGGGTTGCCATCGAAGATGGCAGCCCCTTCCTTCTTTGTGGACTGGGCAGGAGGATAATGAGGGCGGAGCCGATGATAAATATGCCCGATCACTATCAGGGTGACAGGACATGAATGTTGCTCAATCAATGATAGAGGTGGCCGATTTGCCCTCATTCTCCTTCCGGAAATGCCCGGTCGTGGTCGTGGAGAACTTTTGGTCTGCGGAAGAACGACGGTTCTTTCGTGAGGGGATGAACCTGGCAGCCTGGAAAAGTCTCTCCGATCTGCCAAATGTCCGGGAAGACTTTCCCAATTCCGGCAACTGGGCAAAGGCTGAAATCGGCCCGCTGGAAGGCGAACGGTTTCTCTCGCGGTTACAGCTCTCCTGCGTTCGAGAGTGCATCGAGTCTTTTCCAAACCTCATCGGGCGTCACGTGGGATTCAGTTATTATTCGTATTCCGCAGGGGACTGTCTTTTGACCCATGATGACACGGATCAGGGGCGCTTTGTCGAAGGCCGCGGAAGGCTGCAGCGCCGCATCGCAGTGGTCACGTATGTTCACGAGGACTGGAAACCTGATTGGGGCGGAGAATTGGTCATTTACGAGCGACGAGCAGATTCTACCGCCAGTTCCGTTAACCTTGTGCCGACGCATTGTATCGAGCCTCGCCCCGGATCGCTTGTCATGTTCACCGTGCCTCGATTCCATCGGGTCTGTCGTGTGGATCTCACGGCGGGTGGGCATCGCCGGTTGTCGATCGCCGGATGGTTCATGACGGAGCATGCCTAGTAGCCTGGCAGGCGTATGAGGCTGCAACCTTTTCTGTTTCAGCCGAACCAGTCGACGTCGTTCGCCGCTTTGCCGTGCTCCCCGAGATGGAGAGTCGATGCTGGTTGGGAGAGGACCTCCCGTACCAAGGTCACCAGATCATCTTTCCCGAACGGTTTGGCAAGAAACGGTAACGCTCCCCGCGTAATCCCATGATTGGCCAGCTCTTTATCCGGGTTGCCTGACATGAGGATGATGCGGAGACCGTTCCGGATCGTCGCTGCGCGAATGGCCAACTGGTGTCCGTTGACGTGTGGGAATTGGTTGGATGTCGAGGAAAGTTGAAAGTCCGGAGGGGGTAAGACAAGGTCTGTCAGCAAGAGGTCGATTGGCCCCTCATGCTGAGAGCAAATCTTCAGTGCCTCGGAACTACCTTCCGCTTCGATCACGTGAAACCCCGCACCTTCAAGCAACGCCTTGCAGAGTTTGACGATCGACAATTCGTCGTCGACGACCAAGATGGTCGAAGAAGCTTCTGATGGCCCACTGGCCCGTTGACCTTCCATGCGTGGGTCCTCCTGTTTCCATCATAGAGCTGAACACGGTGCAGGGCGAGAGAAACTTCTCTTTCTGCACGTAATCCAACCTAAGGATAGGATGGAGGTCCTGCGGAGACTCGTGGCGGCCCGAGAAGGGCGTGATCACTCCTGAGGTTTTCTGCTCTTGAGCCCCGCAAGCCGTACCGGATCAAGACTGACGTGGAATGATCGCTCTTGAGTGACGGTCACGGCACCAGCTGCCTGACCCTTTGCCTTCTTGACCCATTTGCGGCGTGTATAGATGACTTCGCCTTTGCCGCTCTTCTTCAGGTCGCTATAGAGGAGGGCCAGAGTTGCCGCGTCGCGAAGGGTCTCGGATGGAGGATCCGTACCCTTGGGCAGTCTCACGACGACATGAGAGCCGGGCGTCCCGCGAGCATGTAACCAGAGATCCTCGCTCTTGGCTAGGCCGAACGTCAGTTCATCATTCTCCCGGGCGTTGCGCCCGACGAAGATCGGGAGTCCATCCGTCGAAGTAAACCGTCGAAAGGGGCCTCGCCGGTCATTGGCTGAGGGACGTCTATCAGAAGTCGGGTAAGCGAGTGCGCCGGAGACAGGGTGGGAAGGAACTCTTGGTGGAGGCATCCACGTTCCTTGCTCGGTCTCCTTGAGTTCTTCATGGAATGTATGTACCCGCTGCTCCGCCCGTTCGATGCGCGGTATGAGCTCGCGCTTGGCGGCGAGATATTTGCGGTGCTTCCGAAAGTATTCGTCCATGTTGCGCTGGGCCGATTTCATAGGATCGAGCGGAATAGATATGTCGGGCAACTTGTCGTCGAAGTAGTCTGTCACCTCAATATGATCAACCCCGTTTCTGACCGAGCTAAGGTTGGCTTTGATCAATTCCCCATACCGGGCATAGTCTCGATAGGCATTCGCTTTTGACAGATCACCCCGCCAGGCCTCAATCAGGCGCAGTTCCTTCTTCAGTGCCTTCTTGAGAACACGCACGTGTGTTTCTCTGGCTTGAGCAATGTCCTGTGCTGCCTCCCGGTGTTGGTAATAGGCATCGATCTCTGAAGAAATGGGGAACTTGGAGCCGGCCACTCCGGTGAATCGGGTCACAGCGCCCTCTTGTCTCATCGCGCGTATAGCCGGCAGCGCATAGGGTTGTCCGACAAGGGCCCGCTGGTGGAGAAGGTCTCTTAGCACTCGTCGCTCGGCATCGAGGACCAGCACGTTGGCCGTCTTCCCGGTCAATTCACACACAATCGTCCGAGCCCCTTCCTTGCCGGTGATCTGGAGTTCAACGAGACGATCATTCGACCTCTGACGAATATCGTCAATTCTCGCTCCCTGGACGTGTGCCCTAAGAAATTGGCAAAACGGCGGCGGTGACGGAGGATTGGGTGATGTGCGGGTGGTGAGATGGAGACGAGCGGTTTCCGGTTCGGATGAGATCAGCAGCCGATGTGTCTGCCCGGGTACGCGAATGTCGAGCACCAACGTACGAGCTGTCGGCTGATGAATTTTCTGAATCCAGCCTCCGAGGAGCGCATCCGTGAGCTCCTGAAGGATCGGCGTCAGCTCGGAAGAAGTGAGCGTCATGAGTCAATGCCAATGTCGTGGTATCTGCTCGACTCTTATCCTATGTGGCCCACGGATCAGAGGTGTGCTCTAGGGAGACAGCCATTGCGGTTGACACTGTACGATGTGCCGTGAGAAGCCGCAAGAGCGGGAAGCGGGCTGGTCGGCTCGTCATTGCGTGTATTCAAAGTCAGCGGTATCGATGAGCGGGTCGTAGGTTGCGCGCGTCCTCTTATTAGGCTAGAGTCTGGGCAGCATTCCTTGCGTAGTCGTCCCGGTATGCTCCTGCTTGATCCACAGCCGCTTGCGCAATTAAGAGACGAGTTTCGTCTGTCGATGCGGCGGTTGTTCCTCGAGCTGTGCCAAGAACTGCATGCCGACTATTCCGATCTGGCTAGGGAATTCGGGCTTCCCACCGGGTTCTTCGACGTACTCCATTCCAGCTTCAAGTCAGAGTGCTACTCCAACTGGAAAGTGGTGGGCTGGATCGAAACGCTCAATGATTTGGTCTATCTCTTGGATGTGCTCCGGCAATTGAAGATGGAGCAGGATCAGCCCGATTTCTCGGCACAATTATATGACGAATGTCAGGAGAAGTTTTTTGAACACGGATATGTTGACGACCTCTTTCCGACCGGGCAGCCTCATGAAAGTGGGCTTGAAAAACGGTTGTATGCTTTGTGTCGTCGGTTGGCCCAGGAATTGACCCAGGAGTCCTTGTGGTTTGCCCCGGCGTCGTTGCTTAAATGGAGTGGCCAGAAGAGGATGGGGCAATGGGATGTGTCTGGATCGCTGACCGATCATTTTGAGCGTAGCGAAGTCGCGGGAACGCTCGCTGGTGATCTCGACGGAGCATGGTGTTCAGCGCCGCCTCAGGTCCAACGCGCATTGCGGCAGTCGTCGGGGCGCGCCACGTTTCGAGTGGAACCGACTGGCATCACTGTGAAGGTCGGCAAGATCGTGTCATCGATCTGGTTGAGGTGGGGAGAGACGGGGCGATGGGAGTGGACCTACCATGCACCTATAATTGCCGTTCAAAATGAAAACGGCCCAATCACCGTCGGCCCGACCCTTGTCTACGAAAAGGATCGCCAGCCGAAGACGGTGAAGCCCACTGAACAACGACAGGTAGAGCGTATTAGCAAGGCGTGGAAGACCGTTCAGCGGGCTTGGCCGGAAGGCCATGAAGTGTTGGCCCTCTTAACCTCTCGGATTGTTCCCCTCCGGGCAAAGGGCGTGGTCAGTTTCAGCTATCGGCATCGGCCTGGGCTGTCCTTCATAAACTGTTTCGACCGCGGCAATCTGGATCTGATCGACGATCTCATTCATGAGAATAGCCACCACCACTTGAATCTCCTTCTGCGCAAGCAGGTCATGTATCTTGGCGACCACAATCAGCAGATTTTCTATTCACCTTGGCGGCGGAGCCTTCGCCCGTTACGCGGTATTCTTCATGCCACCTTCACGTTTACCATGGGTGCGCTGTTGTTTGGACGGCTGGTGGCGTTGGCGTCGGGACAAGAGGGGGCGGAAAGATGGAAGCGCGCGGAGCTCACCCAGCGAGCCCCGCAACGAGCGCGCTTTCGTTGCTGGGAGGAGGTCGAGTCCGTTCGCTACTCACTACAAGACCTGCACTATGCTGATCATCATCTCGGGTGGCTCACCGGTTCAGGCCGTCGTTTAGTCGGACAGCTGGAGGAAGCCATCGATTACGTCGAACGAGAGAGCAAGCGATTCAAGAGAACGGTAGATCGTTCCACGTTCGGCCCGGCACTGCGGAAACATATCAAAGAGCTCCGGCAAGCCCGTCAAACCTACGGACCGGTGAAGCTGAGCAAAGCGTAGGGGCCACCGTGGCGGGTCATTGGGGTCGCCGAGAGACTGAGGCTAGTACTATGGTTCCACTGTCACATCAACAAACGCCGATAAGCTATCCGCCCCCTTTTTATCCGTCTACCGCAGCTTGAAGCGCTAAGTCCGCGGTTCTGAAA
>CAZNBG010000220.1:0-5868 GCA_964570915.1 uncultured Nitrospira sp.
TCGATTGCGGGACCCGGTATTACAGTAGAAGCCGATCTCTATGAAGATTACCAGGGGCGCGTGCGGATCAAGCTGAAAGTCCAGGGTACTCCGGAGAGCAAACTGACCCCCGGACTGCACGGAATCCATATCCACGAAACTGGAAGCTGCGAACCATTTTCTTCGGCCAAGGGACATTACGACGGCAACGTTGACCCGCAGGTGAACCCTGATGCGTCCGTCAATCCCGGTCTCGGTAATCACCCCTACCACCTCGGCGATCTCCAAAATCTGTCCGTTGATGAAAATCGGAAAGGATCGCTCTATACCGTCACCAGCCGGGTTACCCTGGCCCCAGGCTTGAATACACTCTTTGATCAAGACGGAAGCGCGTTTATTATCCACGAGCTTCCGGACAAATACCTGCCAGATCCCCCGACAAAGGATGCGCCGGGCGGGGCACGAATCGCCTGCGGAGTCATAGTGAAGCAGTAAGAGGCGTCAAGAAATCTGCAACACATTCCGCTATCGTACTCGCGGTTTGCGAGTGAACGGATCTTTCTCCTAATTCTTTGTCGCCTTTTTCCCCACCGACAACGTCCCAATGAGTAATCCTGCATCACATCGGCATGGCGCCCGGGTCATCCAACCCCCACAAGCTACTGTTTCACTGCATATCCCATCACGTCTCCCTTGAACGCAGCGGGCGGCATCAGAATCGCACTTCACGGTTCTGAACAATCGGGACGCGAGCAAGGGTTTGGGAAGGCACAGATTCGGCTGTATTAACCATCAATCGGGAGGACGTACGATGACGACATTATCCAGACCAGGGGTTCCTGCCGGAGGGTTTAAGACGGTGGGACAGATACGCGCGACCAATGAGCTCGTATTTCGTCGTGATCAGAATGCCATGGGAGTAGCCGTCGAGCTGCTGGCCACTCATACACCGGGTGCGCCGGTCGTCGACGAACGAGGTGACTTCATCGGCTTTATCAGCGAGTTCGACATTCTCAGGGCGCTGGAAGCCGGAAAGGATCTCAATCGTTTGACGGCTGAAGCTGTGATGGCGAAGGAGCATATTGCGGTGACCGACGAGACGAGCGTCGATGAAGCCGTCAAGCTGATGGAGGATAAACGGCTCTTGAATCTTCCGGTGAAAAGAAACGGCAAGGTCGTCTACTCAATCACCCGCCATGATCTTTTGAGAGCCTGGATCGGGCTTGGAGTATCTATCGAAGATCAGGCTGGATGAGGCCGGTCAGTGGGCAAACGATCCTTTCCCGCCGGATCACGTAACGTCCGGATGTGCTATAAGCTATCAGGTGACGACTTCCTGAGGTGGGCACACAATGAGTGAGCAGACGACGATTACCGCATTTTTTGCAGAAGATCACGACCGGCTGGATGAGTTGTTCAAGACCTTTCAAATAACGAAACGATCGGACTTCGTCAAGGCCACGGACGCGTTCAAAGAGTTCAATGTCGGCCTCCGGCGGCATATTCTGTGGGAAGAGGAGCTTCTTTTCCCGATGTGGGAAGAGAACACCGGTATGATCGAGGACGGGCCGACGCCAGTGATGCGACATGAGCATAGCCAAATCAAGCAGTTGCTTGGAGCGATTTACCAAAAGGTGGAAGGGCAGAATCTCGATACCGAGCAGGAAGAACAGGCGTTGCTAACCGTCTTACGCTCTCATAACAGGAAGGAAGAGCGGGCGCTCTATCCCGCCATCGATCAAGTGACCAGTTCGGAAGAACGCGTGACAGTCTTCAGCAGCATGAAGCGTATTCCGGAAGACCGATACAAGGCGGCTGAGAGTCAGCACTGACGGAAAGCGAATGGAGCAGGGAAGACAGAGCGGCGTTGAGGATCCAGTTGAGGTCGAGGTTGATCAAAGACGACGTTCCCTTCATGGCTATCTTTCCCTAACGCTGTCGCCGTTGTTCGTTCTGTTCTTCGTAAGTTTCTTGGGAATAGCGCTTGGATCCTTCCCCGATCACTCCATGGCTGAATCCGTGACACCACAACCACACGGCCAGTTAAAGGGCAATATCATGAGGGGTCGTGAGATCTTCAACGGTACGGGCGTCTGCTACTACTGTCACGGCATCGATGGGTACATCGGCAGACCGCCTCGACTCACACCGGACACTGCCGCGCTCATTGCGAAACTGAATCCACCGCCCGCTGATTTGCGGAATCCTGACGCCCTGCACCTGAAAACCAACAAGGAACGCTCCCGCGCCATCCGGGAAGGTCATCCCGGCATCGGTATGTCTCCCGATGCCACGATGACCGATCAGGACCTCGTCGATACCTTGCTCTACCTCGCGCTTATCAGAAAAGATCCTCACCCGGAACAATAGACTCGGGACAATCCCATCCTCCCGATGGTGGGCTGACCTCTGTGCGTGGCGGCGGATGTTATGGTGAGATCTTAGCAAGCCGAAACACTAAGACCCTGGTCCTTTCCGCCCATCAAGAGGAGGTGAGTTATGAGACTTTTCAGCCATGTGGCCGCATGGGTGCTTGCCATCTCAGCGTCAGTCTCAGTGGGTGGGTGGATTGCCGCCGAGGCCGAAGAAGGCAAGTTTAGAACTCCAAAGGGCGATGAAGGTACCAGGATATTCAAAGCCATGGAGCACCCTCATTATACGGGGGAGTTTCGCATCACAGGAAATCGGGCGACCCTCATCGGGAGTATGACTGATACTGCGCCGTGGGACCATCTCGACTATGCAGGCAAGCGCCTGAATCCCGTAAAAGGGACAATCGAAATCGAGGTGAACGAACACACCAACACAGGGCGGGTGGTGGCCGAATTTGTCGAAGGCAGTGACCGGTATCGTATCGTCTTTGATCGATTTGCCGCGAAAGCCCCGTTCCAGGATGGAGGCATTGCCACGAGAATCTATGAACATGGGGATTCGAACCATGGCGATCCGTTGTACCCCAAAACCTGGTTGTACTTAGGGGGGTGGGGCACGGGGACGATGTATAAGAACGACCAAGTCCTCTACCAGGACTATGACGCCCACTTCATGGTGATGGAGCGCTCTCGCGATCCCAAGACTCATGAAGTCCGATACCCGGTCAAGCGGACCTTGCCCGGCGGCGAAACGGACCCTGCCGGAATGGAAATCGATTTGTGGGTGCGATCCAAGGAACAAAACACGAACAACTTTCCTCCCTTTGAGACCTTCGTCCATCTCTGCTGGGAAGAGGTCACCTGGAGATAGACCCAGCCGAACCGTTCGCGTGTCATGCGGTGAGATGCCAGAGCCTTGTCCTGACTGACGATGCCGGCGGGAGGATTGAGTATCATCGCAAGAGTCAGAGTCTTCGTCTTCTCTCCTTTCACCGTAAGACCAGTACCGGACAAGTCACGTGATGAACAACCGTGTGGGAGACACTCCCCAAGAGAAAGCGGGAAATGCCCTTGCGACCATGAGAAGTCACGACCACGAGATCCATGGTCTTTGCCTCCTGTTCAATCATCGTTGCAGGATCGCCGGTGGCGACTTTGGTATGAACGGTACAATAAGGGTTCAAGAGCTTATCGGCGGTCGATCTGACGAGTTCGTCGGCATGGCGTTCCGCGTCCTCCCGCCATGTTTTCGTTCCCAGCGCGTCATAGAGGTCGTCCACTCCGATCGGAACGATGGCATGGAGCACGCAGAGTTCGGCTGGATCGGCGAAGGGATGTTGCGTCAACCATTTCACCATTCGGTCGGCATCCTCTCGGCTCTCAATTGCGATGAGGACTCGTTGGACCCTTCGGGCAGCTCCCCGGACGATCAAAGTCGGACGGGAGCCGTGCATGAGCACCCGATGAGATACACTCCCGAGGACGATCTCTGAAAAACGGCTTCGTCCGCGCACGCCGACAACGACCAGGTCGGCTGACAGGTTTTCAGCGCTGTCAAGGATGAGTTGGGCGGGGTTATCGATTTCGTTGATCGTCCTGATGGACTTGACCTCGGGTGGAACCATGGCTTCGGTCCGTTCCAAGAGTTGGCGTCCCGCATCGACCATTGCCTTGCGGAAATCATCGTACCCTTGAACGTTGCCCGCTTCGGCCACCACCGGATTTTGCAAAATCCCCAAATCGACGCCGTGGACCAGTGTGACATCCGTGAGATGATAGAGGTGGAACGTCTGCGTGACGGCGGCAAACGCCCGGTCCGACCAATCAACGCCGATGACGACTCTCATGCAAGGCCTCGTCGATCCGACAGCCAAAACCGTGGAGGTGGTGTCTTTGTTTCCGCCGTCATGCGTACTCCCCTATCGTGGCGGTAAGCCCGTTGAAGAACGTGTCCGTCCTGTCCGTTCCAATAACGACCTTTCCGCCAGACTTAAATAGTCCACGACATCGTGGTCACTGACCTGGGTGAAATCGATATAGTGATTACCCACGGCCCAGAACGGATCGGGTGTGGCAAGGACCACCAGTTCATCGACTTGAGTGCGGGCTTCCCAAATGGTCTCCACCGGACCAACCGGAATGGCTCCAATCAGCCGGTGGGGTTTGAGGGGTCTGATGGACTGGATGGATGTGAAGAACGTGGAGCCGGTGGCGATGCCATCATCCACGAGAATGACGATGAGGTCGGCAAGTGTAGACAACTGGCGACCTTGTCGGTAGAGGCCTTGCCGTCGAGCGATCTCTCGTTGCTGCACCTGAACCAGCCTTTCGACATCAGGCGGAGAAAGACCGTACGTCGCCATCGCATCCGAGTTGAGATAGGTCACTCCTGTTTCACCCACTGCGCCCAATGCATACTCGGGGTTGTCCGGTGCACCCAGTTTTTGGGCGAGGAAGACATCCAGTGGCAGATGCAGCCCCAGGCTTAACTGATATCCGACGGCTACCCCACCATGAGGAAGGGCTAGGATGAGAGCTGCCGGGTTGTCACGGTACTGGATGAGTCGCTCGACGAGCCGCCGGCCCGCCTCTTCGCGGTTCTTGAACGTCACCGCTTCCTCTCCGCCGTTGAGGATCCCGGTTCTATGTAAGGCCGCTGATCACGCCGACGCCGAGTAAGACCATGGCTATCACGGTCAAAATAACCGTGAGCAGCAGGTGGCGGCGCTGCCCAGAGTCTCTCTGGTCCCAACGGATTTCCCAGGGAATTTCGAGGTAGCGGGGATGGCGAAACATGGCGTCCTCCTTATCACATGGTGAAAGCCGGGTCTGAGGCGGACCCTGCTCAGAGGCCGTGCACCGACGGTGCCAAGAAGGGAAGAAGAGAAATTGGCGAAGAACCCTTGGAAACGCGATGAGTTAGTGCTGTGTTAAATCTCAATCCTGCGAAGAGGACGAAGCACCTGTGGCATTACGGGGCAGCAGTTTCTATGGACATGGTGCCTCCTTCAACAATGAGTTGATAAGGCGTCGAGCGCCTCTCAAAGGGGGCGAGCTGTGAAGAATCGGACAATCGTACTCTGCGGGCGTTGATGACCCGTCTCTAGGCGTAAGAGGAATGGATATCAAAACGGGGTCTGCAGGGTTGAGACTTCTCGCAGATGCGCGCTTTTGCCAGAGCTCTGCCGGACCTGGGTGTCTGCTCATGGCGATGACAAAATTCGTCGTGCACGCAACTGCAAGAGCAGTTCATGTAGTACAATCATCGCAGCCACCGGCTTACACATGTAGTTCCAGGAGTCCCTGAACCGTTCTTGTTGGAAAACGTTGACACCGATGCTCAATACGTCCGCCCCTGAAACGAAAGCCAGTCATAGCGGCCAGGCGATTGCCTCGATACGTCGGAGCCTGCTGCTGGTATGTCTTGTCGGGATCAGTGGGTGCGCGTCATAAGAGCCGCTCGCTCTTAGCTCCTATGCTCCCGCACCTGACCAGGCAGCCATGGCCAAGCACCACC
>CAZNBG010000221.1:0-5859 GCA_964570915.1 uncultured Nitrospira sp.
GCCTTTCTTACTGTGCGATGTGGTGAATGGGCAGCCCCATTCGCTCGACTCATTTGCCGATAAGACCGCGCTCCTGATCATGTTTATCTGTAGGCATTGTCCATACGTGGTGCACGTCGAACAGGAGATCGCGAAGATTGGACGAGAGTATCTGGAGGCACGCTTGGGCATTCTTGCCATCAGCAGCAACGACCCAGTCGGCTATCCTGATGACGCGCCGCCAAAACTCAAGGAAATGGCTCAACGTTTAGGCTTTATGTTTCCCTTTTGTCACGATGATACACAGAACATTGCGAAAGCCTATCGCGCTGCCTGTACGCCAGACTTCTATCTCTTCGATCATGATCGGAAGCTGGTGTATCACGGCCAACTCGACGATAGCCGTCCCGGAAACAACCGCCCTATCACGGGGCGTGACTTACGAACCGCGATCGAATCCGTGCTGGCAGGCAAACCGGTCGATGGTGCACAACGGGCCAGCATCGGCTGTAGCATCAAATGGAAGCATGGCAATACCCCCTCATATGGGTATTAACATACTTGACTCACTCCTTCGAATTTTCTACGATCCTCGCATTACAGGGAGGACGCCATACAGAAACTACCGACCACTCTTCAAGAAGCCATCCACTACTTTGCCGATCTGCAACGCTGCATAGATTTCGCTGTGGTTATGCGATGGCCACAGGGTCCGACCTGTCCCAGCTGTCACTCCCAAGAGTATCGCTTCATCAAGACTCGTTGGGTGTGGGTCTGTACGCGCTGTCAGAAGCATTACAGCGTGAAACTTGGAACCATCTTTGAAGATAGCCCCATCAAGTTGAGTACGTGGCTCTGTGCACTGTGGATGATGGTCAATACCAAGAATGGCATCTCCTCGTACGAAATCCATCGATCCTTAGGGGTCACTCAAAAGACTGCCTGGTTCATGATGCATCGCCTACGGCTTGTCTTGCAGAAAGGTTTGCTCGACGGGAAACTGATGGACGACGTGAAGGTGGATGAGACTGACATCGGTGGGTCTACCCACAACATGCACGTTGATACGCCAATCAAGCTGAAGCGGGACGTAACCTGTTAAACAAGAAGAAGGGCCGTTCCTCCGGCACAGGGAAGTGCGGTTCTTAGGACCTATGTCAGGAAAAACAGAGCAGGCCCCTCGCACTCAGTCTGAAAAAATGCAAACCCCATTCGACCGCTTCAAGGAGGTCGCCTCTGTAGTCTTCCAGACCCCAAAATCATCTCTGCCGAAATCGACCACCAAGAAACCGCCACGCAAAAAGTAGCTGTCCAATAGTGGTACAGAGCTCTAAGTTATCCCCTAGATTGTATCCTAGTGAGCCAAGTATATTAATGCCCTAAAAATTACTCCCCACCTTCTGTGGATAACCTTGTGAACAAGTCACCTTTCATGGAAAAGAAGGCACGAATGACGCGTTTATCTATCAAACTGCCTATTTTTTAGGCGTCTGTACTGCATGAATCGACCCACAACTAATAGTATTCAACAGCATATTTCTGAATATTTTCACGCATTCCTAGCAGTATGTGTCTGACATTGAAGAATCACAACTACGCAGCCGTCGTGAATGCAATCATTTGGATCACTATCCACAGGATCAAGACTTTTCTGGGGATGGCGGTTCTCTGCATCAGGAGCGTGGTTTCGTATCTGTCAAGGACTTGGAGCAAGAAAGAAGGCTCCGGTGAATGGGAAAAAGATCTAGGGGAACTAGAGCCAAATGGCATTCCACAGACATGACCGGGGGCTTCCCTGCATGGCCTGGTGGCTCATTGGAGCTCCTGTTTTAGCCGGTCAAGAAGTTGTTCCAATCGCTCCTGATTAGGTTGATCCACGGTGATGAAGCCTACGCCAACCTCCCGTCCTCGATTCCAGCGTACCGCCGCTCGTGTAACGAAGATCGGTGTCGTGTCGCCAGGGACCTCGAGTCGGAGCGAGACCTGCAGACCCGAATAAACTTGCCCATCGATCTCAACAAGGCAGCCCCCTTTTGAAAGGTTCATCACTGTGCCGACCCATTCTTCCCGACGAGGGCCTGAGAGAATGCTACGAAGGTGGACCGAAAACCGCTGCTGGCGACGGAGATCCATGCGTGCTTCTCCTTACTGAGCCCAAGATGATTTGGTACAGGATAAGCTATGGCATCCCTGCTCGCAACACAAGGAATACGGTCAGCAAGCGGGGAGATTTAGTAGGAAACGGAAGACAAACGGACTACCAGGCGTAGGATTCCGGTGCAGGTCCGCCAGGACCCGGAAAGAGCTCATCCAGCTGTTTTAAGGTCTCGTCGCCGAGAGTAAGGCTTAACGCCCGCATGGCTCCCTCCAGCTGCTCCATCGTGCGAGGTCCAATAATCGGCGACGTCACGGCTTGTTGGTGTAGCAGCCAGGCGAGCGCAACATCCGCCGGTCGTTCACCAATGTGTGTGCACAGCACCTCATAGGCTTCGAGTTTGGGGCGCAACTTGACGACCTGTTGTTGCAAGTCTGCATCTGATCGACGTCCTGTTTTTGCGGGGTCTAGAACACCGGCCAAGAGCCCTCGCCCCAACGGACTCCACGGGATCAGGCCGATACCGTAGGCCTCGCAGGCGGGGATGACTTCCAATTCAACCATGCGTTCCGTCAGATTATACAGACTCTGCTCTGACACCAGCCCCAAGAAGTTGCGGCAGGACGCCGCTTCCTGAGCCTGGGCCAAGTGCCACCCGGCAAAATTGCTGCTGCCCACGTACACGACTTTTCCCTCCCTCACCAACTGCTCCATCGCCTGCCAGATTTCTTCCCACGGTGTGCCCCGATCAACATGATGCATCTGATACACATCAATCCAGTCTGTCCTCAATCGCCGAAGGCTGTCCTCACACGCTCGTTTGATGTGGACGGCCGACAGGCGTGATTGATTCGGCCAATCGCCCATCCGTCCATACACCTTCGTGGCCAGTACGACTTTGTCTCGACGGCCTTCACCTTGTGCGAACCAACGGCCGACGATCTGCTCCGTCCACCCTTCGCCGAGTTTCCAGCCATACACGTTCGCCGTATCGAAAAAGTTGAGGCCGAGCTCTAAGGCTCGATCCATCAGGGCGAAGCTGTCCGGCTCGGTCGTCTGCGGTCCGAAATTCATCGTGCCGAGGCAAAGCCGACTGACTTTCAGTCCTGAACGACCTAGATGGGTAGATTTCAGGACGAACAGCCTTTCTATCTGGAAACAACCCTGCGGAAGGACCTCTATCAGCTCCAGCAAGCAGAGAGGGAAACATCCCCCTACTGAAACAATCGGTCGAGCTCAGTATCCCCGCCCCGTACTACCGCCACGCCCCATTCGATCGAGCGGAAGCGCCTCGTAGCGCACTTTGAGGTCCGGATGCTCGTTAAGATAGCGCTTAACCGCCGCATCATCTGCAAACACTTCGGGGCTGCGTTTGCGATATTCGTCGAGTGTCAGATCGTGCTTGGCGAGGAGAGCGGTCAGCTTGGTATTGATATCCGCCCCAATCTGTCGCATTTGTTCTTGTGACGGTTGCTGCCCTTCACCATAGCCCGCTCCGCTCTTGAAATAGTCCGTCATCATCTCACCGATTTCAATTCGGACATTGACGAACTTTTCCACGTCGGTGGGTTCAGCTGCAGAGGCAACGCCTGCGCATAACACAATGCCCAACAAAACATTGATAGCCCGATGCCAACACTTCATGGTCTAGATCCCTCCACCAAGTAGGTTACATACGCACGGCCAACCACTACGGCTCTCATGCTAGATCGTACGACAGTTTAGACTCCGGTCGGTGCGAGGAGGAAGGGGGTTAGTTTTCCTCTTCGCCATCGCGATGAGCGGAGGGGATGCCGTAGCGCTTGCACTTTTCCCAGAGGGCTTTCCGGGACAACCCCAAGATTCTTGAGGCGGTCGTACGACTCCCCTCGACACGCTCCAATACGGAGACGATATATTCTTTTTCAAAGCCTTCTCGTGCCGCAGCGAGCGAGGTCAGAGTCGTACCTTTTTTCTTTTTTCCCCCGGTCAGGCCTTCGCTGCAGAAGCCACAGGATTCCTGGGGAACACCCCCGAGGTACGGACAGGATTGAAAGCCGCAGAGATCTGCGGGTTGAACCGTCGTTTGGTCGCGTCCGAGCGCCACGGCCCGTTCGACCATGTTTTCCAACTCCCGCACGTTTCCCGGGTACGAATAGCGAAGCAACAATTCGCGAGCGTGTTGGGAAAACCCACGCAGCTGTTTATTGAGCCTCTGAGCACACGCTTCCAACACATGCTCGGCGATCACCATAATGTCCTCTTGCCGTTGCCGGAGCGGAGGAACGACGATAGGTACGACATTCAGCCGGTAAAAGAGGTCTTCACGAAATCGCCCTAGAGCCACCTCTTTGCGAAGATCTTTTTGTGTGGCACAGACGAGTCGCACATCCGTTTCGATCGGCTCATTGCTCCCGACACGTTCAAAGGTGCGCTCCTGCAAGACACGCAAGAGTTTCACCTGCACCACCGGCGAAATTTCCCCGATTTCATCAAGGAAGAGGGTTCCCCGGTTGGCCATTTCGAAGCGGCCCCGGCGTTGACGCAGCGCTCCCGTAAACGCGCCCTTTTCGTGACCGAAGAGTTCCGCTTCCAGCAACGTTTCAGGTAATGCCGCGCAGCTCACTTTGATCAGCGGATACCCGTTCCGCGAGCTGTTCTGATGCAGAGCATTGGCGACGAGTTCCTTGCCGGTTCCGCTTTCCCCGACGATCAGAATGGTCGAGTCGGTCTCCGCGACTAACTTGATCTTGTCCAACACCGCACGCATCTGACTGTTCGCCCCTAAGATACCATTGAAGCAAAATTTGTCCTCGAGCTGATACTTGAGATCCTGATTTTCCCGACGCAAGGCAATCACGCCACTGACTCGTTCGACAATCAGCAGCAATTCATCCATCTGAAACGGTTTCGTGATGTAATCGAACGCACCCAGTTTCATGGCTCCGACGGCTGTTTCCACGGATCCATGCGCGGTGATCACCAGCACCTCGGTTCTGGGCTCTTTATCTTTGGCCGCCTTGAGCACCGTCAACCCATCGGCACCCGGCAGCCGGAGATCGGTGATCACCAAATCAAAGGTCTTCTCCCGAATCGCGTCGATCCCTTCCGAGCCGGAAGACACCGCCCGGACCTCACACCCTACAGCCTCCAACGCATCGGTCATTGAGAGGCGCATCAAGGGTTCATCGTCGACCAGCAGAACGCTCAACGCTTTCATACCTCCTTCTCCGCCAAGGTACGCTCTCGTGACACGGGCAAACAGAGCGTGAATGTCGTGCCTTTCCCGACTTCGCTCTCAACCAAGATTTTTCCACCATGACGCTCCACGATGCCAAGATTGACCGAGAGCCCAAGTCCCGTCCCCTCTCCCTCACCTTTCGTCGTAAAGAAGGGATCGAAGACACGCGGGAGGACGGACGCGGGAATGCCTGAACCTGTGCCTTTCACATCCACACGGCACACCCCCTCGGCCACGGATGTCCGGATCGTCAGAACTCCGCCCTTTTTCATGGCTTGCACCGCATTCAAGATCAAATTCATCAGGACCTGTTCAATCATGTGCCGATCGACCATCACACTGGGTAAACCATGGCCCTGGAAGGTTTCCAATCGGATCTGATTGGGAGCGAAGAGATGAGTCGTCAGCGCCAGCACCTGATCTACAATGCGATTGATATCAGCAGGGCTGTATTCGGGTTCGTGCTGCTGTGAAAAATAGAGCAACTGGCGAACGATCTTCTGAACACGACGGACGCTATGTTCCATTAACGGCCCGTATTGCTATTGCGCACGCGTAGCTGACG
>CAZNBG010000222.1:0-5822 GCA_964570915.1 uncultured Nitrospira sp.
CGGAACGGCTCGATCCGTGGAGGAAGCGGTGCAGATTGCCGAAGGGATCGGGTATCCGGTCATGGTGCGTCCCTCTTACGTGTTGGGTGGGCGGTCGATGCAAATCGTCTATGACCGGGCGGGCCTGCTGGAATACATGCATTCGGCCGTCAAGGCTTCGCCCAATCATCCTGTGCTGATCGACAGGTATCTTGCGGACGCCATCGAAGTCGATGCCGATGCGATTTCGGACGGTGAAACCGTGGTCGTGGCGGGCATCATGGAGCATATTGAGGAAGCCGGCGTCCATTCCGGCGACTCAGCCTGCTCGCTGCCGCCATATACCCTGGACAAGGATATTGTGGGCACTATTGACCGTCAAATGTGCTTGCTGGCAAGGGAACTCGGCGTCGTTGGGCTGATGAACGCACAGTTTGCCGTCAAGGGCCGGACCATTTATGTCCTTGAGGTGAATCCTCGAGGGTCCCGCACCGTGCCGTTTGTCAGCAAAGCGATCGGCGTACCGTTGGCGAAATTGGCCATGAAGGTGATGATGGGAAGAACTCTCAAGGAACTGGGCTTTACCGACGCCCCTTTGCCGGAGCACTTCTCGGTCAAAGAAGCCGTGTTTCCGTTCAATAAATTTCCCGGTGTCGATGTGCTCCTGGGTCCGGAAATGAAGTCCACCGGGGAGGTAATGGGCATCGATGGTGATTTTGGGTGGGCCTTCGCGAAATCGCAAGCAGGGGCCGGGGCGGTACTGCCGACGTCGGGTACGGCGTTCATCAGCGTGAAAGAATCCGACCGTCCAGCCGCGCTTGAAGTGGGGCGATATTTGAGCAAGCTGGGGATGCATATCCAGGGGACCAGCGGGACGGCTGAATACCTGCGGCACCATGGTCTTGATGTGGAGGTCGTCAATAAGGTAAACGAGGGGCGGCCGCATATCGTGGACCATATCAAGAACGGTTCGGTGGCCCTCGTGGTGAATACCGTACGGACGGCGTCGGCTCATGTCGATTCGTTGTCCATCAGGCGGGAAGCGCTTCATCGCGGCATCCCGTATTTCACAACGATGAGAGGCGCCCATGCGGCGGTGATGGGAATCGAAGCGATTATGAAAAAGGATCTGGCGATTCGCACATTGCAAGAATATCATAGGCCGTAAGTTGTCAGGAGCAATGAAAGCATGCCGACACCGATTACCAAGAAAGGCTATGACGCGCTAAAGGCGGAACTGGATCGTTTGCGCAAGATCGAGCGGCCCAAAGTGATCGAAGCGATCGCGGAAGCCAGAGCGCACGGCGATTTGAGCGAAAACGCCGAGTACGACGCCGCCAAAGAGCGCCAAGGATTTATCGAGTCACGCCTTTCCGAGCTCGAGACGAAGTTGGCCGATGCCCGGGTAGTGGAGATTGCGGGACGTACCAGCGAGACCGTTGTGTTCGGCGCGACCGTCCTGGTGATCGAACAGGAATCCCAGGCCAAAAAGCAGTATACGTTGGTCGGTCAGGATGAAGCCGATATGAAATTCAACAAGATCTCCGTCCAGTCCCCTGTCGGTCGGGCGTTGATCGGGAAGCGGGTCGGGGATTTTGTTGAAGTGAAGACTCCGGTCAAGATGGTCGAATATGAGGTAGTGGAGATCAAATTCGAGGAATGCTGACGTGCCTGAGGCACGCCCACTCATCGCCCTGCTGACGGACTTCGGCGAACACGATTGGTTCGTCGCAAGCATGAAGGGTGTGATCCTGAGCATGAATCCCAATGCCAGGGTTGTCGATATCTCCCATCAAATTCCGTCTCATCAGATCGACGAGGCCGCCTATGTGCTGGAGGCCTGCTACCGCTATTTTCCGGAAGGAACGATCTACGTCTGCGTCGTGGACCCGGGCGTTGGAAGCGCCAGGCGGGTGATCCTTGCGACCACGTCGCGCTATAACTTCTTGGCCCCGGATAATGGATTGCTGAGCCGCGTCCTGCAAAATGAACGCAATGTGAAGATCCGGGAAATCGAGCATGCGCGGTATCGGCTTCCTTCGGAGGGGACCACGTTCGACGGGCGGGATCTGTTCGCGCCGGTTGCCGCGTTGCTCGCGAACGGAGAGCCAGCTTCGTTTTTTGGGCCGGTGATCAACGATCCAGTGAAGAGCCTCATTTGGATGCCCCAACAACAAGGTCATACACTTGTCGGACGGATCGACTATGTCGATCGATTCGGCAATCTCATCTCGAACGTCACCGTGAAGCAGATGCGGGATTTTCAATCGACCATAGGGACCTCAAAGATAGAGATCCATATCGGAGCTCACGTCATCGGCGAATTGGTGGGCAGTTATAGTCAAGGGGACTACGAGAATCTCTCTGCGCTGATCAACAGCAGCGGCAACCTGGAAATCTTTTTGCAGGAAGATAACGCGGCCCGCTATCTGCAAGCGGGGGTGGGCGAAGAGGTACGGCTTTGTTGACAGAGGTTAGGCGATTGCGCGATCAATGTGGTCGCAGACATAGGCGGCGAAAGGGAGTGAACAGGTAAAGGCCGGGGACACGGCATTAAGCACATGCATGGATCGGTCGTCGCCCTCCAAGACGAAATCCATTTCCAGCTTTCTCTTGGTGATGTCGAGCAGTTGGGCCCTGATGCCCGGGCGGCCCCATTGTCGATAGTTCCGCCGGTCCACTCCTTCCGCAAGAACCGCCGCCAGCGAGACCATTTTACTCATCGAGTATTTTGCGATTTCTTCAATCGCCAATCGTCGGTAATCAAACCCCGCTCCCGTCATGAGGCTGAGACCGCGGCTCGCGACCTCGACCAGTTCACCGAGGTTGAAATTCCCAAGTCCTTCGTAGTTTTCGCGCCATAAGGCCGGAATGGCGGTTGGTCCGATCTTGGCTTTTCCATCGGCCGTAATCGTGAAGTGGACACCCAGGAACGGGTTCCTGAGATCCGGAACAGGGTAAATGTTCGTACGAATCGACCCCGGTGGCTCATCGGAGTACAGATAAAGACCTTTGAACGGAAGAATCCGAAACTTCTGTGAGAAGCCATAGTCCATGGCAATCTTATCAGCATAGAGACCCGCGGCATTGACGACGTATCCGGCGTCAATGTTGCCGCGGTCAGTACGAACTCGTTTGTCATCCCGTCCTCGATAGGCCGTGCCACACTGAACGTGAATGCCCTCTCGGAGGGCGTCTTGCTGCATGGCATCAACGACTTGAAGAGGGTTCACGGTTGAGGTACGAGGTGAGAACAACGCTCGTTGGTATGTTTTGACACGAGGCTCAATGGATTTGGCCTCTGCTTCCGTGATGGCTTGAAGCTCAATCCCATTGGCTTGACCGCGGCGGAACAATTCCTCGAGGGATGGTAAATCCGCGGCATCCTTCGCAACGACGAGCTTCCCGCATTTATTGAGAGGGATTCGTTTCTCGTCGCAGTAGGCAGTCAGTCGCTCGTTTCCAAGCCGCGTGAACTTCGCTTTGAGGCTGTCGGGTGAATAATAAAAGCCTGCATGGAGCACGCCGCTGTTGCGCCCGCTGGCATGGGCTCCGCAAGACGGCTCCTTTTCAATCAATAACACACGGGTGTCCGTCCGGCGTCTGCGGAGCTCACGGGCGATGCTGAGTCCGATGACTCCGCCTCCAATGATGAGAAAATCACAGGTTTGCATGAGGTGTCGTGACAGTTCCGCTGTCTTTCATTACCGTGTCGCTCAGTGACTGAGCAGAGTCTCTATGGATTCACGCAGAATTTCTATCATTTTCTTCAAATCCTCGGTGGAGATTGACAGCGGCGGCATGAGCACGAGCACGTTTCCGATGGGTCTCAGGATCAGTCCTTTCGATCGGGCGATCGATGCGACACGGTGGCCGACTTTGTCACCCAGCGGATACGGCTCCTTGGTCTTCCTCTCTCGGACCAACTCGATTCCTGCCATGAACCCCTGCTGACGGATGTCGCCGACATGGGGCATCTCGGCCAGCTGCTTCAACCAGCGTGCCAGTGTTTTGATCTTGGACGACAATCGTGACAGGGTCTTTTCCTGGCGAAACACTTGGAGATTCGCGAGCCCCATGGAACAGCCCAGCGGATTGCCGGTGAAACTGTGTCCATGAAAGAAACTCTTGAACTCCGCGTAGGTTCCGAAAAAGGCTCGGTAGATTTCATCTGTCGTCAATGTTGCCGCGAGCGGCATGTATCCGCCGGTAAGCCCCTTGCTCATCGCCATCAGATCCGGCGTCACTCCCTCGTGGTCGCACGCAAACATCTTACCGGTGCGACCGAATCCCGTCGCGACTTCGTCGGCAATCAACAACACATCGTACGCGGTACAGAGCTCGCGGATGCGTTTCAGATAGCCGGGCGGGTGAGGGATCATGCCGGCGGCGGCTTGCATCAACGGTTCGATAATGAAACCGGCCAATTCCCGATGGCGATTCTTCAAGATCTGCTCAATCGGGTCGATGCACGCCAATTGGCAATAGGGGTAGGTGAGCTTCAGGGGACTGCGGTACCAATGGGGCGGTTCTGCTTCCAAGGTCGGAAAGAGCAGCGGTTTAAACCGCGAATGAAAGACTTCGATATTGCCGACGCTCACCGCGCCGATCGTATCTCCGTGATACGCGAGTTTCAGATGAAGAAAGGTGTTTTTCTGACCGGCGTCCGGACGTCGCTGCTGCCAATACTGAACGGCCATCTTGAGCGCGATCTCCACCGCCGTAGAACCGTTGTCGGAATAGAAGACACGTGTGAGTCCCTTCGGCGCGATCCGGATCAGCTCGCGGGCCAGCTCAATGGCCGGCGGATTGGAGAGACCGAGGAGAGTGGAATGGGCGATTTTGTCCAGCTGCTTCTTGATGGCGCGATCAAGGACTGGATGTCGATGCCCGTGCAGATTGACCCAGATGGATGAGGTCCCATCGAGATATTTCTTGCCCTCCGTATCGATGAGATAAGAACCCTTCCCGCGCTCGATGATGAGGGGGTCCTCCTGCTCCCATTCCTGCATTTGCGTGAATGGATGCCAGACATATCGATGGTCCCATTCCTTCAACTGACGAGTGGTTGGTGTACGAGCCACGGTGGAAGAGCTGATGGCTTATACCATAGGGCTTACTGTAGAAACGAGGGGCATCGTACAGATCAATTTCTTCCCAGTTTTCACAGTCGCGCCGGCCGGGGTCATTTGCTGGCCGCCCAGCATTGGGACTCGACTAAACACCCCACCAGATTCGGCAAGAAACAATTTCCGGCCCCGTGGTTTTTCACACTCCCAACCGGATAAGGTAGATCAGCCTCCGGAAAAAAGCCGGTGCCATCCTCTACCGTTCAGAACGACCGGGTCGATACAATGGCACGATGGAACCTACAACCTGGGGGTGCCCAATGTTGAACCTTTCACTGGAAACGAAAGAACAGGCAATTCTGGCATGGGCGCTCAAGAGCGCCGTCTCAGACCTTGGCGCGGAGATTGCCGATACCGAAAATATGGAGTTCAGACTGGACCTCAAGGAGCGGAAGGCGGTACTTCAAACTATTCTTAAACGACTCGATCAGTAGCGCATTTTTTCCGGACGGGTTCTACCCCGTTTCCACGGACGGTTGAGGTAAGAGTTTTTGCGCCTCCTGGTGAAACGCCAGTCTTCGCCGCTGCCGGGAGTTGTGCCAGCGCTCGATATAGTCGCGGCGCCGCTCAATCAGCCGGTACTTCATCCCTACGATGGCTATTCTGAAAGCGTGGTGGCAGCCCAGAAGTAGGTGAGGCCATGTCGAAACTTGCTCTATTCTATAAGGCCAACCTTTGTCATCTATGTTCTTAACAACGTTCCACCTAACCTAG
>CAZNBG010000223.1:0-5822 GCA_964570915.1 uncultured Nitrospira sp.
AAAAAAATAACACGCAACCCGCACTGCGATAGAGGCCAACGGGGGAAAAAAATCGGCTTGGACGTAGGCAGGCGTGGCAGGGTTAACGCTTTCCGCGGACAGCGCCGAACCATCGTGAAGAATGAGGTCATACATCCAACGGCCCAATTCATGCGATCTCACCCTGATGGCCTCGACTCGGCAACCTAACCGAAGCTCCACACCTTGCTGCGCCAACCGTTTCGTCAAGGCGGTTACGACGTCTCCCAGTCCATTTTTCAGACTGATGAACATCGTTCGCTGGGGATGGCCCGAAGAAACCGGCGAGGCGTTTTTCTTCGCGTCCATCATGCCGCGAACGACGCTCCCATGCTGTTGTTCCAGTTCGAAAAACCGAGGGAAGGTGGCTCGCAGGCTCATCTGCTCGGCATTTCCGGCGTAGATTCCGGACATGAGCGGCTCCAATACCCGCTCAAACGCTTGTGGGCCGAACCGGCGACGAAGAAAATCTGCCAGCGATTCATCACCTGTGCGCGATCCAGGCGGAACGGCTATCTCCAGCCCCATGCGAATCAACCCTGCCCAAGTGAGCAACCCGCTTCGCAGAAAAGGGCCTAGCTGTTGTGGAACAAATGACAGCAGGCCCTCGGGTAAATCGTGCAGCCGTCCTCCATACAACACAGAGGCCTTCTTGGCCGTCTCATTGGTATTGATGAGCTGATCGGTAAGCCCAAGCTTTGTGCAGAGTTCGACACCGGCCTGCTTTTGGGAGAGGAAGGAGTCCGGTCCGGCTTCCGTCACGATCTCGCCGACCCGGTGCGTGACGATCTTGCCTCCCCACGATGATTCAGACTCGAGGATCGTGCAGCGGATGGGAACGCCGGCCTTCGCAGCCTTCTCTTGCAGTGAAAACGCAGTAGCCAGGCCGGAAATACCGCCGCCCACGATCACGACTGTACGTGGTCGAGTCACGAGTGGATGCAGAGAGAGGATTCGCGTGTTGTCAAGACGTCGTGTAACGTCTCGACGAGCGCGGGCGAGTTGTTCAGCATAGCCATGCGCTCGAGACGCATGCCGTTCTTGATCGCCAACTGTTTCAATTCAACGTCGATATCAAACAGGGTCTCCACATGGTCACAGATGAACCCGATGGGCGCCACCAGTACATGTCGGTGCCCTGACCGGCAGATCGTCTCCAGCATCTCTTCCACGGTGGGCCCCAACCATGGTTCGGAAGATCGCCCCTGACTTTGATAGGCAAAGTAGGTCGGTTGGCTCCCCAGAAGCTGAGTCACGGACTCGACGGTGCCCTTGACCTCCTCGGGATAGGGATCGTTCATTGCCACAATCCGTTCCGGAAGACTATGGGCGGTAAACAATACCGGCACGGTTGCTCGCACATCGGAAGGAAATGCGAGAAGTCCTTTTCGAATGTTGTCGACGACAGCAGCAATCAGTCGAGGATGCCGGTGCCAGCTACCCACATAGGTCACACCGGTACGATCCCCCAACTCCGCTCGAGCTTCTTCCACTTTCTTCCGATACGCTCCGGTGCTCAGCGAGGACTGTTGAGGAGCCATGCACACCCCGATGATCTGTTCCGGCGATTCTTTCAGCAGCTCGGCATAGGTCTCTTTGATGAAGGGATGCCAATGACGTAACCCGACGTACACCCGATAACGACCGTCACCCGAATCGTTCAGTTGTTGCTCTAGTTTCTTTGCAACCTCTTGCGTGATACCCACGGCCGGTGATTTTCCGCCGGTGACGCGGTACCGTTCCCGAATCTCCTCCACCAGCTCGGGAGGTGTCGGCCGTCCCCCTCGAACATCCCGCAAAAACGGTTCAACGTTTTCCAGACAATCCGGCCCGCCCATGGCCATCAGGAGAACAGCGGTATGACGTTGCGGGGTAGGCATGAGTCCCTCGTCAGAGGACAACCATCGACACAGTCCGGCTAGCGTTGACTCAGCTTGTGCACCATGTCGATCGTCGCGGCCACGTGATCGACAGGCGTCGTGGGCAGGATGCCGTGGCCGAGATTGAAGATGTGCCCCGGACGCCCTCCGGCCCGACGCAGAATGTCCTCGACTCGGCGTTCGATTTCATGGAGCGGCGCGAACAGGACCAGCGGGTCCAGGTTGCCTTGCACGGCGCGATCATGCCCGACCATCGTCCAGGCTTCGTCCAAATGAACGCGCCAATCGATTCCGATAACATCGCCCCCCGCTTCGCGCATCTGCCGAAGAATAGCGGTCGTGCCGGTGCCGAAATGAATCATCGGGACGCCTTCCCGCTTGAGCCCCTCAAAAATCTGCTGAACGTGCGGCATCACATACTCGACATAGTCACCCGCCGAGAGACACCCGACCCAGCTATCAAAAAGCTGAATCGCCTGAGCTCCGGCTTTGATCTGTCGACGAAGATAGCCGGTGAGCACCCGCGCAAACTTGTCCATAAGCCGATGCCACGCGGTGGGATCCCCATACATCATTTGCTTGGTGTGCAGATAGTTGCGGGACCCTCCGCCTTCAATCGCATAACTCGCGAGCGTAAATGGGGCACCGGCAAATCCAATCAAGGGCACACGCCCATTGAGGGCACTTCGCGCTTGTCGAATGGCTTCGGCGACATAGTTCAGTTCGTCACCATCGATGACTTTCAATTGGTCTACCGCCGTTCGGTCGCGAACCGGATTGTGGATGACCGGCCCTTCCCCGGCGGCAAACTCAAGGCTCAGTCCCATCGGTTCCAACGGAAGGAGGATATCGGCGAAAATAATGGCCGCATCCAGCGGAAACCGATCAATCGGCTGCAGTGTGACTTGGGCCGCAAGCTCGGGCGTTTTACACATCTCGAGGATCGAATGTTTTGCGCGCAGGGTGCGATACTCGGACATGTAGCGACCGGCCTGACGCATAAACCACACGGGCGTGCAATCGACGGGTTCGCGGCGACACGCTTTGAGAAACCGGTCGTTCATCGTAGCCGCATTCTAGAGACGCGCGAGCAGGCCTGTCAAACCTGGAAGGCACGCTCTTCGGAGCTAGTCAGGAACTACGATAAATAAGTAGACAGGGAATACCATTCCAGTACAATTACCCCTGGCAGGGGCCACGCAAAAAGTCAGGTTTCACTTTCCTGATGTTCTGTGTATAATACCGACCTAACCTGTTCTGCGTGATCCATCAGCTTAATCGGGACCACGGCTCCCTGTTTCCCACCACAGTGACGTTGCCGATCCCCCGACGTAGAGGAGAATTGTATGTCCGACGTGCAAACGCTTCGCCCGACCAAAGCCCAGGATTTTTGGTATTCTTTCCTGCGCTGGTTTGACTCCTGGGCCGGCCTGGAACACACAAAAGTCGACGGGCCTCCAAAGGTAGACTGGGTTCGGAGTGTCCCGTTCATCGCCGTACATCTGATGTGTTTGGGTGTGCTGTGGGTAGGATGGAGTTGGACCGCAGTCGCTGTGGCAATCGGATTCTATTACATCCGCATGTTTGCGATCACCGGCTGGTACCACCGATACTTCTCGCATCGCACGTTCAAGACGTCCCGTACCATCCAGTTCTTATTTGCGTTATTGGGAGGCTCCTGCGCCCAACGTGGTCCCTTGTGGTGGGCCGGCCATCATCGCCATCACCACATCGCCTCCGATACGCCGGATGATGTGCATTCTCCACGCCAAGGAGGATTCCTCTGGTCACACATGGGCTGGGTGATGTCGCAAACTCACTATGCTCCGCGGCTCAAGGGAATTGCCGATTTTGCAAAGTTTCCCGAGTTGCGGTTTCTCGACCGATTTGACGTCCTTGTTCCCACCATCACCGGCTTCGGAATGTTCGGTTTTGGCCAATTGTTGGAAGCCTATGCACCAGGACTCGGAACCAATGGTCCTCAGATGCTGATTTGGGGATTTTTTATTTCGACCGTGGCACTGTTTCACGGAACCTGTACGATCAATTCTCTGTCCCATGTGTATGGTTCGCAACGGTACGAAACCGGCGACGATAGTCGAAATAACTTCTTCCTCGCCCTGATCACGATGGGAGAGGGGTGGCACAACAATCATCATTACTACCCAGCTTCGACCAGGCAGGGTTTTTATTGGTGGGAAATCGACATGACCTACTACTGCCTGAAGGGACTGGAGTGGTTAGGACTCGTCTGGGATATCCGTGGGGTCCCGGGGTATGTGCGCGAAGGAAAAACCAAGCAAGATTCTGATCGCAGCGTGCTCAAAAAGAAGATCGAGGTCGCCATTCAAGAGGCTACCGAGCTTCCAACCTCACAGCCTCAACTCGAACTGACCCCTCCCTAGATCCAATCGGTCTCATCGTCCGACTTTGGCTGATCAGACACCTGCTCAGCCAAGGTTTCCCGAATTCGTCGGCTTTCCCCGTCGACCGACTTTCGTTCCTCATCGGACAACACCCAGGCATCACCGGGACTCAGCTCGAAACGATAATGGTCTTTTCTGAGCGTGAACCATTCGATATAGGGGTGCGGTTCCAGGTTAGGGTGTGGATCGAGCGAAATGAGATTCACCGTTCCAATCTGCGGGTTCGCCATATCGCCGATCACCTGTCCCGCCATCTCATCGTCTTCGAACCGACCGTTGCGGAATCGAATCACCTCTCCGGCAATATCCGTTTTGAAGTTTCCACGTAAATAGAAATCCACCGGACCGATCACGGCAAACACGACCTGCCCGACGACAGTTCCCTCAACCCGGTTGTCCAAGAATCCTTCACGAACCCACCGTCCGTTGCCAAACTTCTGTGCCATACGATTCCTCCCTTCGGAACGATCAGCTGCCGAACGCCCCGATCACCACCGCCAGTAAGATAAGCGCGCTTCCGATCCATCCTTGAACATCCAGTGTCTCTCCAAGAAAGTACCATGAGAGCCATGCTGCATAGGCAGGCTCGGACGCAAACAGTAACGCCACCTGTTGAGCGGGCACCAGTTGCTGGGCCCATATCTGGACGGCAAACGCCAGCGTGGCAAGAACGCCGGTGATGCCAAGACCGATCAGCAAGACAGCCGTTGGCGAAAAGGAGCTCGGCGGCGCTCCTTCCCACCACGGAGCGGGAAGAAACAACACCGTCATCGCCACCATTTGCCATACAAGCAACGACGGCGCGTCGACTTGCCGGGTGAAGCGCTCAAGACAAATGATATGCCCCGCGAATGCGAGGGCACATCCCAACGTCATCAGATCCCCCATGTTCATGGAGGTACTGGGCTTCACCAACAACCACAGTCCAACGACGGCGACCCCCGTGGCCAGCACGACTCGTCGGTCGATCCGCATCAGGATCAGCGGGACGAAAATCACATACAGCGCCGTCAGGAAAGCCGAATTGGATGCGCTCGTATACCGGAGCCCAACGGTTTGCAGCAGGTACCCGAGAAAGAGGAAGACAGTGGTGAGTGCGCTCGCCCCCAAGACCGCACGATCGTGATGCAGGCGGCGGCGACTGAACACAAACCAGAGCAGGATGAGTACGGTACCCAGGAAAAATCGGAGCAGTAAGAAAGACAGTGGAGAGATCTGCTCAAGTGCCGCCTTGGTGGCCGGGAATGTGGCTCCCCAAATAACGGTCGTCAGCAGGAGTGCAAGTCGCGGCATGGATTACAACGCGCCGGGTACCGAGCATGGGTTCAGAGCACGGTCGGATAAGACGACTCGCACTGAGCACTCAGGACTCAGCACGTGACTATGGCTATGGCTTGCAGAGCGGGCACAGTCGCTGCCGATTGACTCCCGCCTGCTCCATGGCGCGGAGCGCCCGTTCCTTATCGGGATAATCGAACCATCCCCCTTCCCAAAAATC
>CAZNBG010000224.1:0-5789 GCA_964570915.1 uncultured Nitrospira sp.
AACCATCAACGGCGTCAGGGCTCCGGTTCCAAGAAACGCAAAGAGAAAAATATAGAGCCACCGGAGACCTTCGAGCTGGAAGAGGTCTCGAACGGCAGGAATCGCTAACGCGACCGTGCCCAGTGCCGCACCGGAAACCAGCGGAGTGATCCAGCGCCAGGTTGTGGCTGCAAATGGAGTAGCCAAATCCGATGGGGTCGCCTTCATGACCACTCCGATCGTAATGCCACATGCACCTGAGCTACTTCCTCGTCGGTCATCGCCGGAAACAGAGGGATGGAGAGTGCGGTCCGTTCCGCCTCCTCTGCGGAGGGAAACCCATCCAACCCAAGATAGCGATGCAGCGAACGGAACACCGGTTTCCGACATTGGACGCCATGGGTCTCAAAGCGAGCAATCACCTGACTCAGCCCGTCTACGTGTTCAACCATCTCAGGCAAGCGCACGACAAAACGATAATATGCATGGGTGTACCCGGTCGGTACGATCGGCTGGACTAATTTTGCGCCATTCAGTGTCGTTCGGTAATCATGAGCAAGCCACTTCCGACATTCAAGGAAAGATCCTAACCGTCCCAGCTGTGCCAAACCGATGGCGGCCTGAAGATTCGTCATCTTCAGATTGGTTGACCCAGGATGGAGCGATGATGTTTCGTCATACTCTCTGAGCCTGCGAGCCCGTTCCAACAAGCCTTCATCCCGCGATAACACCATGCCACCTTCACCTGTGCAGAGCAGTTTCGTGGCATAGAACGAACAGACCGTCAAAAGCCCAACCGATCCGACGTGTCTCCCCTGCTCGACTACTCCCAGCGTTTGCGCACAGTCTTCAATGATAGGAATTTCCAACTCCTGAAGCGCTGTCAGATTGGCGGGCAGACCGAACAGATGCGGAACAATCAATGCTTTGGTCTTCGAGCTCAAGGCGTCGCGCGCCGCCGACGGATCGATATTGAACGTATCGAGTTCGATGTCGACCACTCGTGGCCTCGCTCCGACACGCTCGGTCGCCAACATCGGCGCCGCGCAGACATAGCTTGGAATGAGCACCTCATCGCCCGGCCCTATTCCCAATACTCGAAGCGCGACTTCCAGCGCGGCCGTTCCGGAAGTGAGCGCAACTCCACCGGACAGACCGAAATACGCGGCCATTCCCCGCTCAAATTGCTCGACGATCCCTCCTTGAGCGAGCTGACCAGATTGCAGCACCTCAACTGCGGCGCGGATGTCGTCTGCTTCGATAGAAGGTCGTGAGTGTGGAATCATCGTGGTAACGTCGATTAGACTCCGATATTGATAAATAATCGCAGAGGAAGGAATCCTTCCGCCGTCCGCACGCGGCCTTGGATACCGCGAAAATGAGCCGACGACCTGACCAGATCGGCGATGCTTAATCCTTCGATGTTGGTCTTCTTCACCTGCGAGGCATGGGCTTCCAATGACTGAATTTTGCGATCCAATGCCTGCTGAATATCCACGAAGACCGTGGGCGCAAAATTTTGCGTCGTCGGACCCTCATAAAACAAGACATTCTTCGTGTATCGTGTGGCGGTAATCGTGCTCATCGCCAAATGCCGATGGTCCTGGTGCGTATCGTCGTGGTAATGCACAAAAATAAAATGCGGTTCGATCTTTCGCACAATTTCTTCGACCGTTTGAATCAACTCACGTCCGAGGGGAACTTCCGTGTCCTCATAGCCTCCCCAGAACACTTCTTCGGCCTGAAGCAATTTGGCCGCCCGCTCTTGCTCCTGCTTGCGCACCGCCGTCTGACCACCCGCCCCGCCTTGTGTCATCACCATGAGAAAAATACGATGGCCGTTCTCGGCATACTTGATCAATGTCCCACCGCACCCTACCTCGATATCGTCCGGATGGGCCCCCAGCGCGAGAATGCGCATCGGTTCTTTGGCATCGGTGTTCCTCATGCCTGTCCCTCCTATGCGGTCATCATACAGCGAGACATCGGTCGCATACGGCGTAGCGTCGTGAGCGCATTGCCCCCTTGTATCAACAAGAGATCGAGTGCGCTCAGATTCGGCTCAAACGGCTCGTACATTTGTCGATAGATCGGATGCTTAAATGCTTGCAGTTCAAGCCGAATGCCGGAGGCTTCAAATCGGGGTGTGTCCATGTAGTGCTCCGCCCCGGGCCCGGCGAGGTATTCCGTGGCACCCACCGCTCGACACAAGTCAATCAATCGATCCGTCGGCTCGTCGCGAGATTGATGATCGGATGCATGCTGGATCGGCGTGGTGATGCCGTACGCCTTGAGCAGCCATTGGACGACGGCCTTGTTCAGATCGCTCAGCTTGGTCCACGGCCTTGAGTAGAGCTCCCGTAGCTGTGAAAGATAGTGGTTCCGGTAAGGAGCCCGGGCGTAATGCATCTCCAGCGCTCGGAGGTGCTGAGCTTTCCATTCGGACGCCGGATTGATCAGGACCTCGTCGATGCGTTGGCCAAAATGATGCAGGACCGGCACGGTCAGCCATTGCCACCCCTTGGAGGTGCGAATGCGATTGCGATTTTGCCACTCGTTTTTCTTGAATTGCACGGTCTCAAGCATGATGAAGAGGTCGGTCTGATCGATCTTGTCCAGGTATCCAAGCCAGGGCAAGAACTGTGGTTGATGAATGGTGACGCGCATGCTCTCTCCAACTGTCAGCTGACGGCTTTCAGGATCTGATCGACATGCTCCAGGTGGCCGGCCATTCGCGGATGGCTGCTCCGGGTCACGCCACGCTTAGGGGCGACTTAAATGGGGTTGGTCAACAATTCCCCGCTTTTGCCGACGACATCCACGCGATAGTTCAACCACGTTCCATGTCGGGCTTCGCGATCCATGAGTTCCAGCTGCAACGGAGTCTCGCTTTCGACCTGTCTAATGACCTCTCCGGATCGAATGACCCGAAGTTTAGCCGCACCCGGCTTACCATCGACGGTCGAAACCCCAACTCGAATGAGAATGCCATCTCCCGTGCTTCCGTCAAGAATCTCGCCGATCTCCGCCGATTCGCCGTTGCTCGACACCCGAAACTCGTCAAGCCGAAGCAGGGCATTCTGATCGCCTCTTGCTACGGCATACGCTCGACCGTTCCGGAGCGCGGTCACGATCCCGGCTGCTGTTCGTTCAGCAGTGTTGATCACGGTGTACACCCGATCGAGATCCTTTCCGGCATCGGTGGTTCCATGGAACGCGACTTCACCTATCATGGTGGGACACACGGCCCGGCCGTGTGTCATATTCAATCTCAGCAATTGATCCCACACCCCACCAGGAGCTACTACTTGCCTGACGTCTTGGTAGAGTCCCCCAAATCCTGTGTAGCCCTGCGTCAAGACCAATGCCTCGGGATGAGGCTCGGTCTGAATCGTGACCGTTCCCAGAGGACCAAACGAGTGCCGGCTGAAATCTCGAGCCTCCGTCATCGACCAAAACACCAACGCACCACGCTCAACAGCTTTATCAATCAAGGCTTGATAGGGCCTATATCCTATCCCGCCATCCTGGGAACTATACTCCGGCACCTTGACCGGCCATGCATTGGCCATCAGCACAAGACACATTGCCAGGAAGGTGCCGGCAAGAACATGCCGGCGGCTGGATTTGACCCTCATCTCTCTGGAGTACTTCCGTCTCTGAGGCTTCCACAACCAGGCAACCGGAACCAATAAGAGAAGCGGGAGTCCATTGACCACGCTCCGCCAACTCCATACAAAAGAGAACGCATTTCCTCGTGAAGGAAGATCCTCATAGTCTTCGGCCCTCTCGAGGCCGATCACCAGAAGATTTCGCTGGGCGTTGTGCATGGTGAGATCACCGTGGAACAATGAACCAGTCCAATAGTAATGTGGCGCCACTTCGACGCCAGGAATAATAATCAGATTCGGGTGGCGCTGTTGAACCGCGCGAACCTCATCGAGGAATCGTTGCAGTCCGTATTCCATGATGGATGGAAATGTCACGTGGTAGCGCAGAAGTCCTTCCAACGGATGGATGCCGTAGTCGTACCGAAGCGTAAAGTTCTCGGAAAGAATCAAGACATCCAACTGTTGTTCCTCGGCTCGCTTCGCCAACGATTCCAGGTTCAGCGATCCCGTACTCATCGTACTGTGCACGTGAATGGCTGCCCGTAAAGAAAGCGGCGCCTGCGCCGGTCCAGCGGCCAACCCTGTGGCGACTGCCGCCAGATAAATCGTCACGGCAAAGAGTGTGGTTGTGATCCACGAGCTGGTTTTACGCATGTCCGACGGCCACTTTCCTATAGACAGACTCAATGGCTCGGACCATAGCCGGGATGCCATGGCTTGCTCCAACGCTTTGCATGGCCCTTGCCCCAAGTCCATCGGCCCATATGCGATCATTCAATACACGCCGTAACACGACGGCCAGCGCTGCACTATCTCCAGATGGAACAAGGAGGCCGTTTGTCCCGTCCTCGATGAGAGCGGGAATCCCACCCACGCGACTGGCAATCACGGGAAGCCCCGCGACCATGGCTTCAATCAGCGCCCGTCCCATCCCTTCATTGAGTGAGGGCATGACGAAGCAATCCATCCCCGCCAGACAGATCTCGACTTCCTCTTGATGACCGACCAGATGTACGGAGTGGTTGATTCCACGCTCCTGTGCCTGGCTCAGCAGCGCATCGTGACGATCCCCGCTGCCGACAATGACGAGATGCAGATGGGGGTACTCTCGTTTCAAGAGGGCCACCGCATCGATTAAGAACCGATGTCCTTTGATATCGGTCAACCAGCCGACGGAACCGATGATCGTCGCAGCCGACGGACAGCCGAACCAATCAGGCACGAGTTTTCCTCCCGCGCGGGCGTTCTTGAAACGGTCGATGTCGATTCCGCTTGGAATCACGGCAAAGCGATCGGCTGCTCCGACACCTCGCTCAAGATGTTCACGTGTTTCTGCGGTTGTAAGCCCGACCAACTGATCGGTGATCCATGCCAACGCTCGTTCGATCTGAAGAAACACCCATGAAGACACCGGCCCAAAATGGCCATAGAACACGTGCCCGTGCGGAGTATGAACAATCACCGGTACTCCCGCGATCCACGCCGCCAGTCTCCCCAGCACTCCGGCTTTGGAAGTGTGGGTGTGCACGATGTCGGGGCCTTCCTGTCGCAACAAGGCAACCAGTTTCCAGAGTGCAGCCAGATCGGACTTGAGGTTGATGTGTCGAACCAGCGACGGAACCGTGTAGTAACGAATCGACTCCTTCTCCAAGAGCCGAAGGTTTTCCATCGTCGCTGCAAAGCCACCCTGCGAGTCCCAAGAGCGGGCTTCACCTGTGATCACCACCGGCTCGAATTGGGCGCGGTCTTGCCCTAACACTGTGAGCATGGTGTTACGAGCAGCCCCCCCATGATCGAGCCGCGTAATGATATGAAGGACTTTTTGAGCCGACATGTGTCCCGTTCTACGCCGCCATCCGAAGTGCCATCGGGTCATCCAACATTCTGACCAGTTCGCTGCAATGCTGTGTCCAGTTGTAGCGGTGCTCGATCAGGGCTCGTCCCTTTTTAGCCAAGCGGGCCGCCTCACCTGGTTCCTGTAAACGTCTCAAGACCCGTTCAAGGGCTTGAGCGATCGAGCGACCATCGACTCCTTGGGCGACCAGAATGGGATCAACTTGGTTCAAGACTTCAGGAATGGCCCCAACCGGTGTCCCAAGAACAGGTGTGCCACAGGCCAGCGCCTCAACCATGACCAGTCCGAAACCCTCCAATTGGAGGCTCGGCATCAGCACAAGATCTGCCGCCTGATAGTAGTGG
>CAZNBG010000225.1:0-5764 GCA_964570915.1 uncultured Nitrospira sp.
CTGCCGTTCCGCCTCATTAATCATGTTGAGGCAGATGCGGTCCTTGACGCTGCCGGCTGGGTTGAAAAACTCCACTTTTCCGTAGATCGTGGCTGAACCAGTATTCGACAGGCGATTCAGCCGGACCAGCGGGGTCTTGCCGATCAGCTCGGTGATGTCCTTGTACACTGTCGTACTCACCGGCCCCCTCCCATATAGAAGAGAAACTCCACGTGATCTCCTTCATTGAGCTGGGTTGTGGAAAAATGGTCACGCTCCAGCACCTTGTCGTTGACCTCCACGGCGACCATCTGGGGCTCGATGTTTTTGGCTTTCAACAAATCAAGGATAGTTCCGCGCTGGATCTCTTCGGCTTTCCCGTTGATCTTGACCTGCACAAAGTCTCCCAAGTTGGCTTAGAGATTAAAGAATTTTGAACCTAGCAAAGGCGTGTGTCCCTTGTCAAGGCTGTCCCTTTGTTCGTGAGAGACAAGAACCTCCGATTGGATTCATCAAAACAATGTCCGATCGCGGCATGAGGTAGACTGACTTGACTTTGATCCGTCTCGTCGCCACTATGCCCGCTGGCAAGGACGCCAGGATGTGGAAAAAGAACTTCCTCTTTCGTGCTGCAGAATCTACTCCTTTAACTGAGTCCGAGAATGAACTGTTCCATGACACGGAACCGGCGCTCGATAGCGCCGGCCTCGTCTTGGACAAGTTTCTTTCCGTCTGGGTTCAAGGCGACGGGACAGAAGAAAAGCCGTCCGCTTTCACGAGTCTGTATGTCCGGACCGCGATGCTGGATGTCGGTAAGCAGGTGAGTCTTCTTCAGCCTCTCCAGGGACGATCGCATCAGATCAAGCAGCTGCTCACGCGGGAGCAAAAGCAGTTTCTCCGACAATGGCTCCAAGTTCACGCGCCACAGGCCTGGGAAACTTCCGAAGACCACTTCCGCGACCTCTTCGAGTTGGAATGATCCGGTCCGCGCAGTTTCAGCTAGGCACACAGCGCTCTGTCGGTCTCTTGCTCTTCTGCGCCGCAACCGTTCTGGCGGCGTCGTGTTGGAACGTCTCAGCCGCATCGGTGGAAGTTTGGTATTCCCCTGAGGATAAACCGCTGGAACATGTCGTGAGGATTTATGATCGTGCCAAGCGGTACATTTTCGTCTCCGTGTACGGTTTGACATCGCCGCTCTCGGTGAAGGCGCTGGTTGAAGCCAAAAGACGTGGGGTTGATGTGCGTATCCTCTCGGATCGTGATCGACTTCAGGATGCGAAACAGCAAACGGCTCTTGCAACGTTGCGGGAAGCCGGAATACCGATCAAGATCAATCGACATGATGGGCTCATGCATCTGAAGCAAGTCGTCGTCGATGACGAGGTCAATACCAACGGATCCATGAATCAGACCACCAGTGGAAACCGCTACAATGATGAGCGGGTCGATGTGATTCGAGATCATGCGATTACCGTCAAAGCCCGTGAAAAGTTTCTCTCGCTCTGGAAAGACCAGGAGCGATTCGCAGAGTGGAAATAACGAGAACGTTGCATTGATTCGTGGGACTTCGGAAAAGAAGGCGCAATCTGTATCATTGCCCGGCTGCACAGTGGAGTGAGCATAGGCGCGAGGGACAATGGTTGAGGAAACGGATATTGCGGTGGTTGGAGCAGGCGGGGGCGGGGCTGTGCTTGCCCTGGCCTTGGCGCAGAAGGGGATCAACACGATCGTCCTCGAACAGGCGCCCGGCCCGCCACAAGGGCTGCGAGGAGAAATCTTGCAGCCGAACGGTCAACACGTTCTTGATCGCTTGGGGGTGCTGGGCCGGCTACCGGTGGAGTCCACGCGGATCGTGCACAAGTTTCATTTCTGTCGGGTCGGCGGCGAGCGGCTGTGCACCGTAGACTATGGGGATCTTCCTGCACCATACAATCGGGCCGTGGTGACATTGCCCAATGTGGCGCACCATGCCATTCTGCATGCGATCGAAGGCGAATCGTGCGTCTCGCTGCGGTATCGCGCGACCTTTACTGGATTGCTTCGTGAACATGAGCGGGTCGTCGGCCTGACGGCCAAGCAGGGGGACGATCACGTGAGCGTGAAGGCGAAGGTGGTTGTCGGCGCTGATGGAGCATTCTCAAAGGTACGCGAAGCCTTACAGATCTCAGCCGATCTCCACCTCTACCCGCAAGGGTACTTGATTGCTATGTTGGAGGCAGCGGCGCCTCTGGACGAAGCCAAGTATTTCGTAGGCACACGGACGATCCTCGGGATGTTTCCCGCCGCCGGAAACAAAGTCTACGTGTTCTATATGATCAAGGCCGGTTCATATGAACGTGTGAAAGAGGGGGGTATTCCGGCCCTGCAAGAGGCCTGGATTGCGATCGATCCATCCAGCGAAGTCCTATTTCGGACGTTGGCCGATTGGAAGCAAACCGCCTTTATGCCGACCGGGCGTGTCAGGACCCCGACATGGGTGGCCGACGGGGCTGTGCTGATCGGCGATGCCGCGCATGCCATGAATCCGCATGCGTCGCAGGGGCGCATGCAGGCTATGGTGGATGCGATGACGTTGGCCGACCTCTTGCCGGAGTGTCTGGCGACGAGCGATTATTCCGCCGGAAAGCTCAAGGCCTACGAACACGCGCGTCGGCCGCATGTCGCGATGCTGCAGAAATTGGCTGACGAACAAGTCTTATTCTGGAACACGGCGAATCCGGTCATTGCCTTTCTCCGCGATCGCGTCTTTCGCACGCTCGATCACAATGCGCGCCTTCGCTATCGAGTCTTGTCTACCACGGCGGGCCTTCGCAAGACTCCTCCATTCGGTCCACTTGATCGGCTCATGGCGGCTGGATTTTTACCGGACCCTTCAGCGCGTCACACGACGGGAGGTAGGCAGTAGGATCATGTCTCCAATAGACTGGACCATAGATGGCTTGCCGGAGGAAACTCAGAAATTATTAAAGTTATACATAAAGGATGTTACAAAAGTATATGGAAATGAGATAGAAGGTATAATTTTATATGGTAGCGCGGTACGAGGAGAATTCCTGTCGGGCCGATCCAATCTCAATGTGCTGTTGGTAATGTCGTCCTATGATCTTGCCGGCTTAAAAAAATATAACGCCATTCATAAACGCTGGAGTAAGGAGCAAGTGGTCGTTCCCTTGTTTCTGACAGCGGACGACCTCCAATCTGGTTCGTCCGCCTTTCCTCTGGAATACCATGACATTCTCGAATGCCATCGGTTGCTCTGGGGGCAAGATCCCTTCGTCGGTCTCAAGATTGACTCTCGGTATTTGGCCGCGGAAGTCATCCAGGTGTTACGCGGAAATCTCCTCCGTCTCCGCCAACGGCTCGTCGAGGGACAAAGTTCAGAAGAAGCCGTTATTATCCTCCTACCCCTGTCCGTGACGGCACTTCTGCCGGCATTGCGGGGTCTGCAACGATTGCTAGGCCGTCCGGTTCTTGCGCATGGAGAGCCGCTACTGAAGGACCTCGAATCCTATATGGAGATTGATTTCACCGGGCTTCATGACGCCCTGTCGCTCAAGCGTGGTCACATTTCTCCAGGCCAGAAAGAGATTCCAAGGCTCATGGACCGCTACCTTGAAACTCTGACTCGGCTCGTCCACTCCGCAGAAGAGCGTATCAAGCGATGATGCTTCGATCCGGCCGACGATTCACACGTGTGGCGGTATTGAGTCTGGTCGTCGTGCTATGGGCGGCTGCCGCTCACGCGTCATTGTATGATCGACCGAAAGAGCGTGTGCCGCTTCCCAACCCCATCGGCTACGTCAGTGATCATGCGCAGGTGGTGGAGGCAGAGTGGAAGGAGCGCATGAGGTCCGTCTGCATAGATCTTGAAAAGAAAAGCGGTGTCGAAATGGTCATCGTGACGGTGCCCACTATTAAACCGTATCCATCGGCCAAGGAATACGCGGATGCGCTGTATGAAAAGTGGCAAATCGGCTCGACGCAGCAGGAACATGGGGTGATGGTGTTGGTAGCCGTGCATGAACGGCAGGCGGCGATGGCCTTGGGGCGAAAAATGTTTCCGGTGATCACACCGGCTATCAGGAGTGAGGTCAGCCGACTCTATCTCCAACCTGCGATCGAGCGTGGGCATTTCGGTGAGGGCCTGTACCGAACAGCGGTCGCGCTGGCCACACCCGCGCAAGAGGTAAGGTTCGATGCTCCAACAAGGACTCGCTTTCGGGGACTTGGGGTCTGGATAACGCTGGGAACCACCGTTGCGGTTATTTCGTTTTTCTGGTGGATCAGTCGGCCGGATCTGCGGCATCCCTACAAGCGCATTCAAAAGGGTGAATACTGGGGAACCGGTCAAGGCGGGTTCGGGGGGAACTGGGGCGGCTTTGGCGGTGGCACGAGCGGAGAGGGGTGGAGATAGCAAAGGAGAGAAACGAAACTGGCCCGTAGGAGTGGTGCGAATTTTACGTGTAGTGTCCCATATCTGCCGGAGCACAATCTTCCAACCGTATTGGAGACCCATCAATGGATAGTCCCTCAATCTGGAGTCGTTCCCAGTCAACGCTGAGTGTCTGTGCGATCCTCGCTCTGTTCATGTCCGGCTGTGCGACCACGGCCCACGAGAGTAAGACCGCCTCAGTTCCGTCTCAGGACCTCACCGATGCCGTGATCGAGCGCTACATTCGCACCCACCCGGAAGTAATTTTCCAATCGGTACAGGCGATGGAAACCAAACGCCAAGCCGAGCTGCAAGAACGTCAAAAATCGGCTCTTGCTGCGAAACAACAGGAACTGCTTCACGATCCAGCGTCGCCGGTGAGCGGCAATCCGAAGGGCGAGATCACCTTGGTGGAGTTTTACGACTACCGCTGCGGCTACTGTAAGAAGGCGGCTTCGGCAGTTACGGAACTCCAAAAGGAAGATCGCCGTGTGCGGGTCGTCTATAAAGACTTCCCCATTTTAGGCGAGTCGTCGGAGCTTGCGGCCAAGGCCGCGCTCGCGTCTCAGGCGCAAGGTAAACACCAAGCGTTTCACGAAGCCCTGCTCGCCTCTCATGCCGATATGACGAAGGGGGCGATCTTGAAGATTGCCGTTCACGTTGGGCTCGACGCGAAACGTCTGGAGGCTGACATGGCCGATCCTAAGTGGCAGGCGGCTATTGAGAGGAATCGGGTGCTCGCCAACGATCTCGGCATCTCGGGAACTCCTGGTTTCATCGTGGGTACTGAACTGATACCTGGGGCGTTGGATTTGAATGGATTGAAAGAATTAATTGCTCGAGCGGGACATGGGCGATGATGGATGATGGCCTCGATCTACAATGAAACCAATATGGAACGACGGACACTTCAGCGGCGCTTGACGAAGGCAACGAACCGGTCGAGAATGTGCCTCACGTGGGCTCGCATAGTCTCTTGGACAAGCTTTGAACTCGATCTGCCGGGGAACCATGGCAGTCAGCGCTGGTGATAAGATCAGGGAAAGTGCAGGAAAGGATGCCACCATCAGAGCGCAAGAAGCAGTTACTCCATGCAGGGGATGAAATCACCATCCAGACCGGTCGCGCCGGAATACACATGAAAAAGAACGGGGACATCGTCATCGAGGGAAAGAAATTTCGGTCAAAGCATCGGGTGATCTTGTGCTAAACGGTCGAAAGATTCTGCAGAATTAAAAGGGCTTCCCGGAGCGGGCACATTCTGGAATGATCACGGCCTCAAGCTGGGTCCACTGGGCGCTGCTGTCCGCGGTATTCGCGGCGCTCACGGAGATTTTTGCGAAGAGCGGGCTG
>CAZNBG010000226.1:0-5753 GCA_964570915.1 uncultured Nitrospira sp.
CCACGCGACCCACATCAGCGTGGGGAAAGCGGGGAACATTGGAGCAAACTGGAACATTTCGGCAACGGAACGCGGGCCCGTTCGCCATCGGAACGGGGATCGTCTTTTGGGCCCAGGCGTCCAAATTATAAATGTGGACATCGGTCCCGCAGATGCCGGTGCGATCGACGCGGATTAGCACGTCATTTATGCCAATCTTCGGCGTCGGCACCTCCTCCAGCCACAAACCGACTTCCTTCTTGCTCTTGACCAGCGCCTTCATCGCAACCCTCTTTGTCCGTCGTCAGTTGTCCGTCGTCAGTTGACGACGGACAACTGACGACGGACAACTGACCGCTCACCAATTGCCAAGCAAAAAGCACCAAGTACAAAGTACCAACCTTGGCGACCGGAAACGGTTTCTGAAAGCAGCTTGCCGGTTCCATCTAGCTTGGAGTTGGCTTGGGCGATGATGTATTTGTCACCTTCGATCGCCGAGAGAAATTCAATCTCATCAGTGACCCGTCCTTTGACAACCTTTCGATATGGCGCCTCAATGAATCCGAACTGGTTGATCCGCGCGTAAGTCGCCAGGGACGTAATCAACCCAATGTTCGGACCCTCCGGCGTTTCGATCGGACAAATTCGACTGTAGTGGGACGGATGCACGTCTCGGACTTCAAACCCTGCCCGCTCCCTTGTGAGCCCGCCAGGACCAAGCGCTGACAGTCGACGCTTATGCGTGATTTCGGCCAACGGGTTCGTTTGATCCATAAATTGTGAGAGCTGGCTGCTGCTGAAGAACTCCTTGACGGCCGCGACCACCGGTTTCGCATTGATCAAATCGTGCGGGAGCACCGTTTCCATATCGAGGAGATTCATGCGCTCCTTGATGCTTCGCTCCATGCGAACCAGGCCCAGCCGGAACTGATTCTCGAGCAGCTCACCGACCGACCGTACACGGCGATTCCCCAGGTGGTCGATATCGTCGATTTCGCCTTTTCCGATTTTAAGGTTCACGAGGTAGCGGATAACCTCCACAATGTCCTGGGCGGTCAGGGTACGCTGATCGAGCGGTAGGTCCAATCCAAGCTTCTTATTGAGCTTTAACCGGCCGACCGGGGACAAATCGTAGCGCTTGGAGTTCAAGAATAAATTGTCGAACAATGCCCGCGCCGTATCGACGGACGGAGTTTCACCGGGACGGAGGCGACGGTAGATTTCCACCATCGCCTCTTCTTTCGACCCAATCTTCTCCATCTCCAAGGTATCGAGGATGACCGGCGTTGCGGTGGCCATATCGAGATAGATGACCTTAAATTCCTCAACATCGCTCTCGACAATCTGCTCGACGATCTCGGCGGTCAAGCGCTGATTCTTTTCCGCCAGTTTGTTCTTCTTCGAATCGACCAATTCCGTGAGAATGGCACGCCCCACCAGTTCGGTCGGGAGCATGGGAATCTCCTTCACTCCCGACGCCTTCAGTTTGGCGATCATGCCTTTCGTTAGCCTGGCGCCTTCCCGGACCAACGGTTCCTTGCCGCTCTTGTCCGTAACCTCTGCGGAGCACCGAAGCCCATGATGGATTTCCGGGTCCAGCTTGCGGAACATCTTGCCCTTCGACACCCGAATTTCCTCAACCGGGTAGTACATCTTGAGCAAATCGTCGCTCGAAAACCCAAAAGCCTTCAATAAGATGGTAGCCGGCATCTTCCGGCGGCGATCGATCCGCACATACAGGATGTCTCGCGCATCGAACTCAAAATCGAGCCAAGAGCCCCGATAGGGAATAATTCGCGCCGAGTACAACACCTTGCCACTCGCATGGGTACGCCCTTTATCGTGGGTGAACGAAGCGCCTGGCGACCGGTGAAGCTGACTGACGACGACTCGTTCCGTTCCGTTGACGATGAACGTGCCGCGCTCGGTCATCAATGGCAATTCGCCGACATAGACTTCCTGCTCACGCACATCCAGCACTTTCTTGCGAGGCCCCTTATCCTCCTTGTCAAACACCACCAAACGGACACGCAGCTTCAACGGAACCGCAAAGGTCATACCCTGCTCAAGGCATTCGCGTTCGTCGTATTTTGGGGTCCCTAACGTATAGCTCGAAAATTCGAGCACGGCCGTATTGTTATAGTCCGGGATCGGGAAGACACTGGCCAACGCCGCCTGCAGTCCATGATCCTTCCGACGCTCCGGCTCGACTTCAAGCTGCAAAAATTCTTCGTAGGAACGCTTCTGGATTTCAATCAAATCCGGAATATCGATGTTGGTTCGGATGCGAGAAAAATCTTTCCGCTCGACGAACTCCTGTAGAGTCGTTTCGGACATGCCTACTCCTCCACGCTGGTTGGTGGTGAACAGCCCTCACCAGTCACAACAAGCTCATGAAAAGACGACCGTCGTCAGCCTCACCGACTAACGACTACCCAGTGGCTATGACGAAGCTTACTTAACTTCGACCTTGGCACCGCTTTCTTCGAGCTTCTTCTTCATCGTATCGGCTTCTTCCTTGGTCACCCCGGCCTTGACTGGCTTGGGCGCCCCTTCCACAAGGTCTTTCGCTTCTTTGAGTCCGAGGCTGGTGAGCTCGCGCACCACCTTGATGACTTGGATCTTCTTATCAGCCGGAGCAGACACGAGGATGACATCGAATGCCGTCTTTTCCTCGGCGGGAGCGGCGGCTCCTCCACCTGCAGCTGGTGCTGCGGCGACCGCGACCGGGGCCGCTGCCGTCACGCCAAACCGCGTCTCCAACCCCTTCACCAGTTCGGCAAGATCGAGCACGCTCATGCTTTCGATCGCCTTGATCAACTCTTCCTGCGACAATTTCCCTTCCGTAGCTGGCATGTCCCCTTCTCCTTTCCGTTTATCCTGAATGGCTGCAATGACTCTGACGAACTTCGACAAGACTGCGTTCAACGTATAGACGACGCCGCGAATCGGCCCTTGCATGGCCGAGAGCAACATGGCCACGAGGACTTCTTTCTTCGGCAATCTCGCAACGGCCGCCAGTTCAGCAGGCTGGAGGATTTTCCCTTCCAGCACTCCGGCCGTCATACGAATCTTTTCTTCTCGTTTCTCCGCGCCGATGAAATCTTTCAGAACTTTGGTCGGCAACACAGGATCGTCGTACCCAATGACAACCCCGGTCGGACCCTTGAGATGCGCCTTGAGCCCGGCCAACGCCGTGCCCTCGGCGGCACGAGCCGCCAGCGTATTTTTGACGATACGATATTCGGCCTTTGCCCCACGGAGCTGCTTCCGCAACTCTGTGACCTGATTGACCGGAAGGCCGACACATTCCGTCAAGATGGCGAGACGCGCACGACCGAACTTTTCTGCTAATTCCGCCACCGCCGTAACCTTCTCTTCCTTCTTCATCTCGCTCCTTCTTCGAAGAATCGCCACTCGTCATCGATCAGTCGTCAATCGGGAACGCGGAGTCCCCTGACGGACATGTGACGAAAGACGTCGTTCGACTAGCTCCACTGCTTCGTCAGCGCGACGGTATCCAATTTCACACCGGGACCCATCGTACTGGAAATCGTGGCACTCTTGAGATAACGCCCTTTGCATGAGGCCGGCTTCGCCTTGATGACGGATTCAAGGATGGCCGAGGCATTGTCGTACAGCTTCGTCGGATCGAAAGACACCTTCCCAACCGGGACATGGACAATACCGGCCTTTTCGACCTTGAACTCCACACGACCTTTTCGGATGTCTGCGACTGCCTTTCCGACTTCGAACGTCACTGTGCCCGTCTTAGGATTCGGCATCAGTCCCCGAGGCCCAAGCACCTTCCCAAGTTTTCCAACCGAGGCCATGAGGTCAGGTGTGGAAATCGCGCAATCGAAATCCATCCATCCGCCTTTGATTTTTTCCATCAAGTCATCGGACCCGACGTAGTCGGCACCCGCGTGACGCGCTTCCTGCTCCTTTTCGCCTTTTGCAAACACCAGGACGCGAACCTTTTTCCCCGTTCCATGGGGAAGTGAGGCCGTTCCTCGAACCAGCTGGTCGGAGCGTTTTGGATCGATTCCCAGTCTGAGCGCGAGATCCACTGACTCATCAAACTTCGCAAACGCCGATTTTTTTACGGTTTCAACGGCCTCACGCAACCCATAGACACGCGGCTCAACATTCTTGATCACCGCATTCATTTTCTTTCCCATGCCTGCCGCTCCTTCGCTCTCGATATTATCCTTGAATGACGACGCCCATGCTGCGGGCGGTACCCTCGATAATCTTGGCAGCCCCTTCCACATCGGCTGCATTCAAATCCGTCATCTTTTTGCGGGCGATTTCGTTTAATTGCTGCCTCGTGATCTTCCCAACCTTATCTTTCTGCGGCACACCAGACCCTTTGATGATTCCGGCAGCCTTTTTCAGGAGATCCGAAGCAGGCGGTGTCTTCATGACGAAGGTAAAGGTTCGATCTTTGTAGACCGTAATGATGACGGGAATGATGCTGTCCCCTTCCTTCTGGGTCTTGGCATTGAACTGCTTGCAAAACTCCATGATGTTGACCCCATGCTGACCCAGCGAGGGGCCGACAGGAGGAGCTGGATTGGCCTTGCCAGCCGGAATTTGCAATTTGATCTGCGCCGAAACTTCTTTCGCCATGTCGTTCTCTTTCTCCTTCGCGAGCAGCGATCAGCTTTCAGACGTCACTGTGACCAGGGCTGACGTCAGCTGATCGGTTTATATCCGCTCCACTTGCAAAAATCCCAATTCAACCGGGGTTGACCGGCCGAATATGCTCACCATGACCTTCAACCGGCTATGGTCTTGATCGACTTCATCAACCACGCCGTTGAATCCCAGGAATGGACCGTCGATGATGCGAACGTTGTCACCTTTGATAAACTTGACCTGCTCACGGGGCTCGGCCTGACCAGCATCGACTTGCTTGAGCAAGGCTTCCACTTCTTCGCTGGTCAGAGGTGTCGGCACCGCGCCCCCCCCGACAAACCCTGTCACTTTTGGAGTTTCCTTAATCATCTGCAACGTCTCATCCCCCAATGGAGACTCCAGTTCGATAAGGACATAGCCCGGGAAGAACTTTCGCCGAGAGGTCCGTCGCTTGCCGTCTTTGATTTCGATCACATCTTCCGTCGGGACCAGCACCTGTCCGAGCTTCTCAACAAGCCCCATTTGATTCGCACGCTCCATGAGGCTGGTTTTCACGCGCCCCTCAAAACCCGCGTACGTATGGATGACGTACCAGTTCTTTGTCATGCACCACCCTCAGGTCTTCGATGAATTACCGCTGAATATCACTGTCTCTTTTCAGCAGGCTCAAATGACCTTGCCCACCAGCCATGAAAGAAATGAGTCGATGACGGACAAGTACAACGACATCAGGATGCAGAACACGATGACCACCGTTGTTGAGCCGACGGTTTCTGCACGACTCGGAAACGAAACCTTTTTCATCTCCGCCCGCACGTCCGTCACAAACAACCGAATTGATTCTGTCATGCGCTTAAACATCGCGACTCCGTTTCAATCGTCCTATAACAACTACCCAGTCCAGTTACGCCGGGCCTGCAGCGCTGATCCGTCGACTGCATTTATATAAAACCCCTGGCTCCCGATCCGAGCAGCTACTTTCAAGCCTCCAAACCACTTGCGGTCCGCACCCCCTCGGGCTCAACTTCGAGCACCCTCCGGGTCGAGCAAGCTCTGTATGGCAGGGGCACTAGGATTTGAACCCAGACTCTCGGTTTTGGAGACCGATGTGCTGCCATTAACACCATGCCCCT
>CAZNBG010000227.1:0-5746 GCA_964570915.1 uncultured Nitrospira sp.
TGCAAGAAGCATCACGGTAAGTCCACAGATAACCGGCTGTATCAACCTTCTCTTTTTCATAATGGCGCCCACCTCTCTAGCGTGAGGAAGGTCCCCCTTTCATCACGCATGTTCCTGATCCTCCACAACCTATCAGTGCGTTGCATCTAAAACGCTCCTGATTCAGCTTCCGCCTCCACGTGCCAATAGCAGTCCGGCATTGAACGGAAAGGTTCGCTAGCCAAACTAGAGACGAATCAGTAGCTTATGAGGGGAAGTGTGGTGGCGCCCGACTTGGAGAGATTCTTGGTGGATCGGAGAAGACTTGTACGGAATAGGTAAGCGAGACAACAGCAACGGGGCTGCGCTCGGGTTGAATCAAAACGACTGCGGTATCGAGAACCGTGCCGGCAGCACACATCCAAGAACAGAGCACCGTCCCATGGGTAGCAGCTTGATGCTGAGTATGGTGCCCGACATGTTCTACAGATTGGGCTCGAGCCAGTCCACCGACGGCGAGAACACAGAGGACAAGTGAAATTGAAAGAAACTTGAAGAACGCGTTATTCATCGACGGCACTACTCGCGAAGACCCCAAACCAGAATACCACGCATACGATCCCCTAGATACTAGGTGACCAGGGCAAGGCCTGTCAAGCCACCACTGTTACGCCCAGAGAGTCGAGTAGGATTCATTGGAAAGATCCTGTATACTGCCAACCTTATTCCTAATTTTAGGGTTCCATTCTTACCTACATACGAGCAACAGCGATTACTACCTATGGTTACACAAGTACTCAACCTGATTTTCGGCAGCAAAAACGATCGTGAAATCAAGACTCTGCGGCCGATCGTCGAGCAAATCAACGGCTTGGAAGCGGGCCTCACCCCACTCTCCGACCATGCACTTGCCGACAAGACTCAGGACTTCAAGAAGCGGCTTGAGGCAGGCCAGACGCTCGACGATATCTTGCCCGAAGCGTTTGCCGTATGCCGGGAAATGTCCCGCCGCAAGCTTAACATGCGGCATTTCGATGTCCAGCTGATCGGTGGCATGATTCTGCACCGAGGCCGAATCGCCGAGATGAAAACCGGCGAAGGGAAAACCCTGGTCGCGACGTTACCGATCTATTTGAATGCCCTGGAAGGCAAGGGCGTCCATGTCGTCACCGTCAACGATTATCTCGCCAAGCGCGATGCCCAATGGATGGCACAGCTCTACCATGCCCTAGGTCTGTCCACTGGGATCATTCAGCACGATGCGTCGTTCATGTACGACCCGACCTATGACGCATCCGACAAACGACTGCAGCATCTGCGCCCATGCACCAGGCCTGAAGCCTATCGTGCCGACATCACCTACGGCACCAACAACGAGTATGGATTCGACTATCTCCGCGACAATCTCGTCGTCACCGATTTGAATCAGTGTGTTCAACGCGAGTTGAACTTCGCCATTGTCGACGAGGTCGACAGCATTTTAATCGATGAAGCTCGGACGCCGTTGATCATCTCCGGTCCGACCGATCAGACCACCGATCTCTACTATCGAATCAATGCGATCATTCCCCAACTCAAAGCTGACGAGTACACCATCGAAGAAAAGACCAAGACCGCTTCGCTGACCGAGGACGGCAACGCGCGCGTCGAAAAACTGCTCGGCGTAGACAACCTCTACGACCCGGCCAACATGGACATGGTCCATCACGTGGTGAAGGCGCTCCAAGCTCATACCCTCTACAAGCGCGACGTGGACTATGTGGTGAAGGACGGAGAGGTCATCATTGTTGATGAATTTACGGGCCGGCTCATGCCGGGCCGTCGATGGAGCGACGGGCTGCATCAAGCGGTTGAGGCCAAAGAGGGTGTAAAGATCGCCAATGAGAATCAGACGCTCGCGTCCGTGACCTTTCAAAATTATTTTCGCATGTACAAGAAACTCAGCGGTATGACGGGCACCGCCGACACGGAAGCCGCGGAGTTCGCCAAGATCTATAACCTCGACGTCAACGTCGTGCCGACCAACCGTCAAATGATTCGTCAGGATTATGCCGACGTCGTGTATCGGACAGAGAAAGAAAAGTTTGCGGCGATCGTCGAAGAGATCAAGGAATGTCATGAGCGTGGGCAGCCGGTACTCGTCGGAACCATTTCGATCGAAAAGTCGGAGAAACTCTCAGGGTTCTTGAACCGTAACGGCGTCAAGCACAATGTCCTCAACGCCAAGCAGCATGAGCGGGAAGCTGAAATTGTCGCCCAAGCCGGACACAAAGGCGCAGTGACGATCGCCACAAACATGGCGGGACGCGGGACGGACATTCTGCTGGGTGGCAATCCGGAATTCATGTACAAGCAGGTGCTCTATCGGGAAGAGAACCTCCCGGAAAGCCGGAAACTCGAAATCTATGAAGGCATCCGATCCGACTGCGACAAGGACAAACAGGAGGTCATCGCGCTTGGCGGGCTTCACATTCTCGGGACGGAACGGCATGAAAGCCGCCGGATCGACAATCAACTTCGCGGGCGAGCCGGCCGCCAGGGCGATCCCGGCACATCGAGATTTTACTTGTCGCTTGAAGACGACCTGATGCGGATCTTCGCCTCCGAACGAGTTTCACAGTTGATGCTGAAGCTCGGCATGGAGGAAGGCGTTCCCATCGAACACGGCATGGTCACCCGTGCGATCGCAAACGCGCAGAAGAAGGTCGAAGCGCACAACTTTGAAATCCGCAAACAGCTGCTCGAATACGACGGTGTCATGAACAAGCAGCGCGAAGTGATTTATCGTCACCGCCGGGCCGTGCTCAGCGGAGAAAGCCTCACCAATGATCTCCAGGATATGATGGATAGTTCCGTGGAGTCGTCTCTCACTGTGTACTGCCCCCCGGAACAATACCCCGAAGAATGGGACGTCAAAGGGCTGACTGAAGTTATGCAGAGTCAGTTCGGTCTCGATATCACTCAAGGGAAGAACGACGGCGGGGACTCACTCCGCGATGTCGGACGCGACGCAGTGCTGGAGGATCTTCGAGTCCACGTTCGAGACGCTTACACCAGAAAAGAACAGGAACTAGGACCCGATCTGATGCGTTTTCTCGAGAAGACGTTCATGCTCCAAGTCATCGATCACCATTGGAAGGATCACCTGCTAGCGATGGACCATCTGCGGGACGGCATCGGTCTGCGGGGATACGGGCAGAAAGATCCGTTAATTGAGTATAAACGCGAGGGATTTGACCTCTTTGCGGGCATGATGGAACGGGTCAAATCCGATACGCTTGATCGGCTGTTCCATGTGCAGGCCGTCCGCCACGAAGGCGAACAGCCGGCACCGACACCTGCACCGGTCATCTCACGTCCGCAACCCAAGCTCACCCTGAATCGTGGCGACGAGCCAGTGGCCGCACATGCACCCGCCCACCGCGCCGATAACAAGGTCGGCCGCAATGATCCCTGCCCCTGCGGCAGCGGCAAGAAATACAAAAAGTGTCACGGAGCGTGAAGTAGTAGGATCGCTGACCTGCTTCGCCCCCCATGTCAATCGACCATTCTTGATCTTTCTGCTGCTTGGCATCGAAACCTGTTCCGTTCCAGCAAGCATGAGCGGAACTTCGAACACGACGCCACCCACGTTGAACGTGCCATTCCGCTTGATTTCACCTTGACTTATGCGGGTTCCGAACGCTACTCTATCTCTCTTTCGATACCTGGGGATGGGCAGGCACTGCCCATAGGTTACGGGTGTCGCTTTTTCAATCTTGAAGGGCGAAAGTTGGAGCTTTGCGTGAGCACAGGGCATCCGGAATTGGTTGCTGCCATTGCTGCCGAGATTGCTGCCTCCGGTCCGATTCCATTTGTTCGTTTCATGGAGTTGGCTCTCTATCATCCGCAATTCGGCTATTACATGCGCATACCGGAACCACCAACGGAACGGATCGGTTGGCGCGGCGATTTCTATACGAGCTCGGACGTGCATCCGCTTCTTGGGCAAGCTCTGGCAAAGCAAGCGGACCAGATGTACCGGTTACTCGGCCAACCGGACCCGTTTACCGTCGTTGAGACGGGACCCGGCAAAGGGTTGCTGGCGAAACATTTCCTCTCGGCTTGCCGGCGTAACTTCAGTTCGCTTTTCCGGTATCTTCGGTACGTATTGGTTGAGCGAAGCCCCGCCATGCGAGAGTTGCAGCGCAAGAACCTCGCCTCTTGGATCGATCAGCCGGAGCTTCTGACCTGGAAGGAAGGGCTTGAAAGTCTTACCCACGTGACCGGACTGTTCTTCAGCAACGAACTCATCGACTCGTTTCCGGTACATCGAGTTCAAGTTACTTCGAGGGGAATCGAAGAGCTTTGGGTAGATCATCGTGACGGCCGGTTCGTGGAATGCCTAAAACCGCTTTCATCGGATGCACTTGCTCATCATCTTCGCCTCGTGAGAGGTGATTGGCCGGAAGGCTATCGTTCCGAGATCAACCTTCACGCATTGGACTGGATGAACCAAGTGGCTCAGCGCCTGGATCGTGGATTCGTGCTGACCATCGATTACGGCCATACAATGCAGGATCTCTATCGGTCCGAGCGAACGGGTGGCACATTTCTCTGTTACTCGCAACAATCGATAAATGATGATCCGTTCGTGCGCGTGGGGGACCAGGATATGACCGCCCATGTGGACTTTTCAAGTCTGGCGGCAGCCGGGACGGCGCAGGGACTCCAGACGAGCGGTTTCACGAATCAGCTGAGTTTTCTCATGGGACTGGGTGTCGAACAAATGATGGAGGCACTGGCACCGGATAGCCCGGAGTTTCAAGCGGCGATTCATCTACTGACACCCAACGGCATGGGCACCACATTCAAAGTTCTCATCCAGCACAAAAGCGTCCTTGATCCTGAACTCGACGGCCTGAAGTACAAACCGTTCTTTTGTTCGGCGCTCACCGCGCAATCCGCTGCATGAAGGCTCTAGGATGATGACGTCTCGGACGTTCAGCGCCGTTTCGCATTTCACGCTTCACGTGTCATGGTGTTTCCATGGGTAATGCCCCTGTTCCGGACAACTATTTACCGATCCTCATCTTCATCGGTGTGGGCATTGCCCTCGGGACGATCACCCTCTTGCTCGGCAAGTTTATCCGTCCCAACCAGCCTTATCGGGCAAAGTTGGCGCCGTACGAAAGCGGAAGCCCCCTCTTTCAGGATGCTCGTGTCCAGTTTCCCATGCGGTACTACATCATCGCGATGCTCTTTGTGATTTTCGATATCGAGATCGTCTTCATGTTTCCTTGGGCCGTTGCATTCAAGGGCCTTGGGCTGGTTGGATTAGTAGAGATGGTCCTGTTCATCGCCATTCTCGTGGTGGGGTTCTGGTACGCATGGAAGAAAGGAGCGCTCGAATGGGACTGAGCTGGTCCTGTCGTCGGCCGAGCCATTCGTCCTCGCTCCACCCATCCCCCGGTGGGGCCCTTTCGCTGCGGGCGAATGGGTCCTGGTGCCGACGCCACCCGCTCACCATTCTCGCTGTGAGGAAGGCAAGAAGAGAATGAGTTTATTGGAGCGACAATTTGACGCTAACGTCCTGACGACGAATCTGGACGCCGTCGTCAACTGGGCCAGAAAGTCGGCGCTGTGGCCCATGACCTTCGGATTGGCCTGTTGCGCGATCGAAATGATCGCCAGCGTCTCATCCCGGTACGATCTTGACCGCTTCGGCGCCGGCGTCTTTAGAGCGTCGCCCAGGCAATCGGACCTCATGATTGTCGCCGGAAGTGTC
>CAZNBG010000228.1:0-5710 GCA_964570915.1 uncultured Nitrospira sp.
ATCATGGGTGCAACCCCTTCACCACACCCTTCGTAATGCAAAGTGCGACCGGAATCCGTTGTGCCATAAACGTCGCTGCAACCCATCTGAAATCTTCGATCGCTGTGGATTCCGTCAAGGTGCGGTGTGGAATCTTGACGGTATCGAGCAAGTGCGGCATCACTTCGCCCATCACCAGATGTTCTGGCGCGTCCTTTCCCCCTTGGCCTCGCCATGACACGATGAGCACACATGGCTGTTTATAAATTAGATTAAGGGAAATGAGCGCGTTCAGGGAGGTGCCGAGACCTGAGTTTTGCATGAGCACGGCAGGGATTTTCCCCGCCATGTATGCGCCTGCAGCCATGCCTACTGCTTCATCCTCCCGGACCGCAGGGACATACAACCGGCGGGTCATCAACTCCGCGATCACTCCGCCCAGGATCGAATCCGGCACACCGGTGAAAAAATTCACCCCCATGTCCTGCATGGCCTGCACGAACACGTCACTCTCAATCACTGGGAGCTCCCCCTGAAATAACCGTCAAACGCCCGCCAAAGGCCGGCGCATTATAAGATACGCCTTGGCGCCTTCTCAAGGACGATCGGAGATTGTGTTCACTTCAGCAGCATGCTAGCGTGAGTGTACCCGAGGTGCTCTCCGATTCACCGGCGTACATGAACTGTCCCACCCGTCTAGCAACCCGCACTTGGCCACTGGCTGTGACGCTCACGGCCATGATCGGTGTCAGCACGACATGGGCGGTTCCCATGACCAACGACCCGAAAGGATTCCATGATATTCCTTGGGGAGCCTCTTTGTCCTCCCGCCAGGACCTGGAAACAATCCGAACAAGCCCGCATATCATCGAGTATCTTCTCAAAGTAGCGCCGTCATCCTTTGCCGGGACCGAGATGACCAGCATCCTCTATCTTTCGGTGGATGACCAATTCGCGCGTGTCACGATTCGGTATCAAGGGGATCACGTCCACAGGCAGGTGCTGAGTTTCTTGGAAAACCGCTTCGGGCGACTGGAGCGTGTTCCCGGACAAATGGCACGTGGACTCACCCAACAATACACCTGGCGCGGCTCTGATACCGAAATCAATTTGACATATCAAGCCGGCACGGAACGTGGCTACATCTTTGTCGATAGTCGATCGCTTGCACCGCGGTTCAACGACGGCCTAACCGATTCCGCAGAGTAGGTCGATGGACAAGCGTCTCTCCGAGCGGGTCATGCCGTTCGCAACAATGCTGTTCTGTCTGGTGGGACCACTCCCAGCTGCATGGGGTGTCCCCATCGTGAACGATCCCAATGGGTTCGAAGACATCTCCTGGGGGACAATCTTGTCCGAGACGGAATACTTCGTGAAGGTCGAGGATTCCGGTCGCGTACAGACATACGAACAGAAAGGACGCACGCTCTCCCTTGGAGCTATACCGGTCGAGTCTCTACGGTTTACCACGTTTGAGAAGAAGTTTGGTCGAGTCACGGTTCGTTACAGCGGCAAAGCAACCCATGAGGAAATCCTGACCTATCTTCAAGCGAAGTATGGTCCGCTCGATCGAACGCCGGGACAGATCGCCGTCGGTCCAATCACGGTTTATGCGTGGCTTGGTTTTCTAACCGAAGTGACGTTGCGATTCGAAAGCGGGATCGATCGCGGAATCATATTCTTCGAAAGTCGGACGCTTCCGGAAAAACTGGCTGACGAAACTTCCACCACAGCCTTTTGACTTTCATCTGATTTTCCAAGCTGTCCCAAGATTTCCATTCGAATCCGTTGCTGGCTCGATATCCGTCCCAATTATTGAATTGAGTAGGAAGATCTTCTGAACGAAGTTATGATGACGAAGCCTAAGATGAATAGTCGGAAACCCTACGTTCCGTTAGATAGCCGATATGCCGAACGCGTGGCTGTCACGTGTCGAGTGCGCTATATCGGTGAAGTTCCAACACAACCGCACCAAGGCGAAGGGCTTACCAAAAACATATCGGTTTCAGGGTGTCATGTTATCAGTGACCGCTCGGTCACGCGCGGGACATTACTGACCCTTACCATCGCGCTTCCCGATGGATTACCGCAATTCTCAATAAAATCAGCACATGTCGTATGGGTGTCGGGTTGTCAATTTTCCGTCCGGTTTATGGATCTGAGTCACGACCACCGAAAACGGCTGCAAACTTTCATCTGGAAAAGTATCTCCCACACCACCGTGAGCGATCAACGAACTCGATTCCGACTAATCTAATTCCATCCCCGACCCGACTACGTCCCACTGGCATCCCCACTCCATAGCTCCCTTCAGAAGGCACATCAACTCCGAGCTGCTCGTATGTTGTTTTCGTCAACACGCGCTTCTTCCGGATAGGCACCAAACTTGTTAATTCATTGATCATTTCTCACCCCCCCTGCTGGATGGACCTTTCTCCCTACCCTTGGGGGAAGGCAAGGTCGGTGCTCAGCGGTAGCTTTCATTCATACCGGAGCCCTAACTAGAGGAGGTATGGCGATGAGACAGGTGAAACAAATGAGCGGGGCACAAGCCCATCACTCCCATAACTCGATCGAACGCCGCAGAATGACACGGACCAGGGTCTCCTTCGGGCTTATGTACTCCGGAATTACAGGAGACGATGTGCTGATTGGAGACGGTATGGTTGTAGACCTATCTGATGGTGGGTTGGGCATTCGTGGAGATGCCCCTGTCCAAGTTGGTATGGACGTGACATTATTCTTATATCTCGCCGACAGCGAAGATCTCTTGTTCGTCGTAGAAGCGACAGTTGCCTGGAGCAAGGGCCATTTGTTTGGCGCCATCCTGAATGAACTCAGCCTTCGCGACGGTGGTCAACTACTGTCGTTCCTTCGCGCCCAAGGAGTTGGCCAGGCATAGTCAGTTCGTTGCACAACGATCATAGCTAGGAAATGGAGACTGGGCTTTGACATGAGACGCCTATCACCGAGGGCGCGACAACTATCTGACCACATGTAACCTCGCGCCTTCCGTTCCATGCCGATCTATATCGTGCCCTTGTTTTTCCTATAACCCCATGCTAGCTTTGGTGAGTAAATACTTACTCACCATGAGCAAGACAAAACACCCGTCTCCCCAACGTCATCCACCCACACGAACATCAGGGCATGAGCGGCAAGCTAGCCTGATCAGTGCCGCAGCGTCGCTCTTTGCCGCCAATGGGTTTACCGGAACGACCACGAAGGAAATCGCTAAGGCAGCTGGTGTCAGTGAGGCCCTGCTTTTCAAACACTTCCCGACCAAGCAAGCACTGTATAGCGCGATATTAGCGGAGAAAGCCCAATATTCCGGACTACGAGAAGCGGTCGAAGAAGCCGCCAAAAGGCAAGATGATGCACGGCTCTTCACGTTGCTTGCCAGCTATCGGATCAGAAAAGGCGCGGATCCGACCTTGCTTCGCCTGCTCCTGTTCAGTGCCTTGGAGGGACATGAACTGTCCAATATATTCTTTCAGAAGCAGTATCGAGTCTTTCACGATCTCCTCGCCGGCTATATTCGCCGACGCATTGACGACGGCGCATTCCGACCGGTCGATCCACTGCTTACCGCCAGAGCATTTTTTGGAATCATCATCCACCATCGACTGCTGCACGATATCTTTGGCTTGCCCATGCACCTGACCCATGAAGAAACCGTGGCAGAGTATGTGTCGCTTTTCCTTGGCGGGCTTATCCGACAATTGCCGGATTCATAAACGACAAGCCACTGACATGAGCCACCTATCTCGATATCCATTTGTGGTCCTTGGGATCGTCATTTTTTTCGCCGTCATGGCTCTTGTCGTCTTCCGCCTGAGCACCGGCGCTAAAACCGACACCAACAAGACACGGCTTATCACGGTAGGAGTGGTATCCCCGCTGAGACAAGATCTCGACATTCGCCTGGCCTACACGGCGGACATCTCGCCCTATCAAGTCGTCAATGTCTTTTCGCGAGTCGATGGCTATATCGCGAAACTGCATGTCGATAAGGGTGATTTTGTCAGGGCCAATCAGTTGCTCGTCGAAATCGACCATACGGACTATCAACATGCTGTCGATCAGGCAAAAGCCAACCTTTCAGCGGCCAGGGCAAAGGTCGCCCAACAAGACGCGGCGGTGCGCAACGCCAAACTGACCCTCGATCGCATGCAAGCCCTTATCAAAGATCAATTCGTTTCGCAGCAGGATCTGGACAACGCGCAGGTCAATTCTGATGCCGCCATAGCCGCACAGGACTCCTTGCAAGCGCAGGTCAAACAAATGGAGGTCGCTCTGGCTCAAGCGGAGACCAATCTGGCCTACTCCTATATCCGCGCCCCGTTTGCCGGCTATGTTGCGGAACGAAATCTGGATACCGGCTCCTATGTCACCGGCGCAACCGCGAGCACATCGACCATGTCGCGGGGCATTATGACCCTGCATGACATCAAGACTGTTCGGGTTCTGATCGAAGTCGTCGAAAAAGAGATTCCACTGGTGAAGATCGGACAAACGGCTGAGCTTCGGGCCGAAGCGTACCCAGACCACGTGTTCGAGGGAACCGTCACGCGTATCGTTCAAGCCTTGAATCGTGCAACACGGACGATGACGGTGGAAGTCGATCTACCCAACAAGGATCTCCGCTTAAAAGGCGGCATGTTCGCCCGGGTTGAGGTGATGGTGGGGACCCATCACCAGGCGGTGCAGATTCCCATCGACGCCGTCAGTCGACTGGAGGATACGCAGTACGTCTATATCGTTCGAGAGGAGAAAGCCCAGCGGGTAGATATTGCGATCGGTGCCCGTCACGGGAACCGCGTAGAAATCACCAAAGGTCTGACCGGCAGTGAACAGGTCATCGTCTCCGGAAAAGATCTCATACACGACGGCACACCCGTGCGCACTCAACCCCTTCCACAGCCATCGGACGTGAGTGCTGAGGGGAAGAGTTGACCGGGGCGCATCATACGCTTTGTCCTATGTATTAAGATGACCTCCCGATCGGCACTCAGCAATCATTATTCCGTTTCTCCGATATGTGGCTAACCTTACTCGCATTACGCAATCGAATCGGCATCCTGATGCTCTCGCTCGCGATGGTGGTATTAGGCCTGACGTCCCTCCAGCGATTGCCGGTTGATCTGTTCCCGCAAATCCAGGTCCCGGTCGCCTTTGTGGGAGTCATTTACAAAGGGGCGCCGCCTCTCGATATCGAACAGAGCGTCGTGTACCCGATCGAAAAGGCGGTCAGCTCAGCCTCCAACGTCGAACACGTCGAATCATTCAGCAAGCAGGGTATCGGAGCGGTACAAATCTGGTTTAATTGGGGAGCAGACATCAACGTCGGACAAATGGAGGTGATGCAGCGCATCACTCAGATCCTGAACAGCCTTCCACCGGGCATTCTGCAGCCCTTTATCGTCAAGTTCGACGTCTCCAACATTCCCGTCTCGATCGTGTCGGTGTCGAGCGACGAGTTGGACGAACGCGCGCTCTACGATTTGGCGTACAACACCATCGCCCCACAGATCGAGCAGATCGCCAATGTCGCGGCGGCGACCGTCGAGGGTGGCAAGATCCGCCAGATCAACATCAATCTCGATCCGGCACTACTCAGCGCCCGCGGGCTTTCGATTCTCGACGTCGTAAATTCCGTCAAAGCCGCCAATCTGATTTTGCCGTCTGGCGATATCAAAGCAGGGAACCTCGACTACAACGTCTTCACCAA
>CAZNBG010000229.1:0-5666 GCA_964570915.1 uncultured Nitrospira sp.
GAGGTATAAAACAGCAGCAATCCGCCAATACCATGAAGGGCTGCCAAAAGGCGCTGGGTGGCAAACAGTTCGTCCGCCATGAGGCCCACCAGGAAGGGCGAAAGCATCGCTCCCACGGCGGTGGTGCCGGCGGCAAGACCAATCTGCTGGCCGGAAAAGTGCAACTGCTGCCCCAGCCATGTTCCCAAGGTGACGTACCATGCTCCCCAAACGAAATACTCGAGGAACATCATGACCGACAGCCGTATCTTCATCTGCAAACGCATGCGATTACCTCATCAGGCGGTCAATCTCGCCGCTGTCTTCAGACAACCAATTATGCCGATGCCGAACCGATCAGTCCATGCGTTGCGGATACTCATGCGGGGGGACAACGTCTTGCCGATTGGAAGATGGTCGTCAAGATGAGCTCCGGCGATACAACGCTCACGGACGGCTGTTCAGCGGCAGCCCGCCTGCCAAATAACCGCGAAACCATGCGCGACTCCCCTCGAAAGACAAGTACGATATCTAGGCTCTCTTCATCTGTCGACTGGACCGGACTACTGCGGCAAGCTCCCTCAGCAATTTCAAGGTTTCGTCCCATCCGATGCAAGCGTCCGTAATGCTCTGCCCGTAGGTGAGTGGTTTCCCGGCTGACAGTTTTTGTGCACCTGCAACCAGGTTGCTCTCCAGCATCACACCAATGATACGACGGTCTCCGGCCGCGATTTGCCCAATGACATCGTGGCAGACCAGCGACTGTCTTGTATGATCCTTCCTGCTGTTAGCGTGGCTGCAATCGATCATGACGACGGGCGACAGGCCCGCCTTCTGCAACTGTGCGCACGCTTGGGCCACCGAAGCACTCTCGTAGTTGGTCGTTGTTCTCCCGCCACGAAGGATCACGTGACAGTCGGGATTCCCCAGGGTGACAAAAATCGCCGATTGACCGTGTTTGGTATGTCCCAGAAAAGTGTGCGGATGCGCAGCCGAGCGAACCGCCTCGATCGCAATCTGTACATCGCCTGACGTCCCATTCTTGAATCCGACAGGGCATGAAAGTCCAGAAATCAATTCACGATGAACTTGGCTCTCCGTAGTGCGCGCTCCGATGGCTCCCCAACTCACCAGACTTGCCAGGTACTGCGGAATGATCATGTCGAGGAATTCGGTCCCCGCTGGTATTCCCATTTCGGCAAGGTCGAGAAGAAGATGTCGTGCCAACCGCAGACCATCGTTGATCTTGAACGATTGATCAAGATGAGGATCGTTAATCAAGCCTTTCCAGCCGATGGTCGTGCGAGGTTTCTCGAAATAAACCCTCATGACAATCGCCAGATCCGCGGACAGTTCGTCGATCGCTTTCTTGAGCAGACCGGCATATTCCCGGGCAGCTTTGGCGTCATGAATAGAGCACGGGCCGACCACAACCAGCAGGCGATGGTCCTTGGCGTGAAGGATGTTGGTGATTTCTGAACGCGCCTGAAAAATCGTACCTGATGCCTGTTCGGTCATCGGCATCTCTTCCTCCAAGAACACCGGAGGAAGCACAACCTTAGTCCACCTAATGCGAATGTCATCGGTACGGTGCATTTAGAGCCCACCCGAGTCAGCGGAATTTGAAGCTTGTATCTTAAACCGTCTGGTCAGTCCCACATCCGGACCGGCTGGAGGCGATCGGTTAGCGTCGCATGGAAGAGACGACCGTGCGGATCGTTCCTGTCGACGAGTAAAGCACCCGTGGAACGACCATCAGAATCCCCGAATACGACGGGGTGGCTTGATCCGACGGTTTCGTGTCAAGGGTCAGTCGTGCGTCCGAGGCACAGGATAGAGGCTGGGAAAGCTACTGTGTCGAGATGCTGAAGTTCACGGTAATCCGGCTCTCGGAGGACATGCCTTGTCCGACATCAGGGCGAGGTTTGAAGCGCCACTGTTTAACCGCCTCGACTGCGGCATTGGCAAGAATTTCCGGTCCGCTGACTACATGTACTGACTCGACGTTCCCATCCTGACCGACGCGAGCGAGAAGCACAACCGAGCCTTGTACGTTCGATTGCTCCGCGAGCATTGGATAGACGGGTTCCACCGGACGGACCAAAACCTCCGCAGTCTCTGGGGATAAAGTCAAACGGACGGCGGAGTCTCGAGCCACCAGCGTCTGGTGTGAGCCGTTGGAATACGTAACCTCCACCTGGAGGGGAGGAAGAACGGTATCTTGGACCGAGGGTGAAGCCACCGTCTCGGCTTCAGCCGCCGACGCGTGTCGCTTTGAGATGCCTTTCCGAGCTGGGGTCGAATCAATTGGCTTTGCCGTCCCCTGGGTCACATCAGAACCGGTCTGGTCTGCTGCGCCGGGGGCACTCAAGGTCTCAAACCAGGACGTCCGATACCTTATACCCAGCAAGATAAGCGCGGTAAACAGCATGGCCAACGCCAGAACCATCTGACGATGGCGCTTGTAGTTGGGACGGCCCGCGAGGCCATCAAGATTGATTTGCGGTTCGAAGTTCTCGCCCTGCATATGCACCGTTCCAAGAGAGCCTAACGCGGCGGGCATTATGCCCCGAAAACCCCGCGAAAAACAGTACCATTCTAGTAAACATCCGGCACGCCCTTCGCCAGATCCAAGTGGGGCATACCTGTCAATGGCCCGCCGGTGGCCCGTTCTGGTAGGGCCATAGGGCTATTCACAGGAAGATACTAGGGCGGCTAGAGTGACTCCAGTGGCTGGAATGCAGGCCACCGGAGGGGGCGCGCCTGCCGTTCCGGAGGAGGATCGGCAGGGCGGGGTACGCCCCCATCCGTAAGTGACTCGTTCTATTCACTGAAGCTCATTTCGCCTTTACGAATCAACCCGAGCCGGTCGTCCTTTTGCTTCCTGGATTCAGGCGTTTGGCTACGGGCCGATTTCCTTCGCATGAATTGGGCTTACTCCGCCTACGACAATGAAGCTCCCTTCCTGGTGCGATCCTGAGCTCCATTCGACACTGCGCCGTCCAAAGTCACACAATGTGCGAGAACCGAGGGCCAGATCAGGTTTTAGAGTTAGGATAATGTTTTGTGGTCGATGACCGTCAAGGCCTTATTTCGAGAAGCATTCGCATCGCTCAGACGGAACTGGCTTCGCAGCGTACTCACCATCCTTGGCATCTCGGTCGGGATTGGAGCTTTTATCTGCGTCGTTGGCATTGGCAACGCCGGCAGCAGCAAGATCGAAGACCAACTGCAAAGCTTGGGTGAGAACTTCGTCTGGATCGAGGCTGGGAGTCGTGCCCGTAATGGCCTGAGGGCGGGAGCGCGGGGCACTCGTTCGTTGGTTCTCAATGATGCCCATGCCATCATGGAGCAAGTCCCCTTGATCAAGAGCATGTCTCCCAATGTGGATGGTCGCATTCAAGTCGTTTACGGAGGGGAGAACTGGGCTACCCAGTTCAGAGGTGTTTCGCCGGAATTCACGGAGATTCGCAGATGGCCGCTGCGCGCAGGTACGTTCTTTACGACGATGGATGTGGAAGGCGCCGTCCCAGTTTGCGTACTGGGTCAAACGGTGGTGGAAAATCTTTTTGGAATGGACGACCCGGTGGGTAAGACCATTCGTGTACAGAGTCTGCCTTGCAAGATCGTTGGCGTTCTTCGAGCAAAGGGATTTTCCGCCACCGGCCAGGATCAGGACGATGTTGTAATCATGCCTTTCACCACAGCGCAGAAGAGAATCACCGGCACATTCTGGCTGGATGACATTTTTTGCTCCGCAGTCTCCCGCGACGTGATGACCGCGGCGACGAACCAGATCACAGGCCTGCTTCGCGAGCGGCACCACTTGACATCCGCCGAGGACGACGATTTCAACGTTCGTAAGCCCGAGGACCTGATTCAGGCACAACTCGCCACCAGCCGAACCATGACCATTTTTTTAGCCAGCGTGGCTTCCCTTTCATTGTTGATTGGCGGGATAGGAATCATGAATATCATGCTGGTGTCGGTTACCCAGCGGACGCGCGAGATCGGAGTCCGCCTCGCCGTGGGAGCGACGGAGTGGGACGTTCAATTGCAATTTCTTAGCGAAGCCCTCACTCTCAGCATGCTGGGAGGCGTACTGGGTTTGCTGGCAGGGGTTGTTTCTTCTGCCGTGGTTGAGCAGTTCTTTCAGTTCCCGACCAAGCTGACGCCAGAAGTGGTGGCGATCGGCGGCCTGTTTTCCGCCAGTATCGGAATCCTGTTTGGATATTATCCCGCCCGAAAAGCATCGCAGTTGGATCCTATTCAAGGCCTTCGCTATGAATGACATGCTGAGCTTCGTCGATTCCAAACATTGACCGAGTCGGCACGACATTCCTTTCCTGACGAGATTGCTCCTTCAGAAGGCCCGGAAAGGATAGCGCTTGATCATGCTGTGCAGGCGGGCAACCTTGCTGGAGTGCCCGTGATGGTCGAATCGTGCGCGCAAAGACTGGCAAAACAAGGACCACCTTTACTCCGCATCCCACGTGGGACGGTACCGTTCTCCTACACAGGCATATTGAGTTCTCAGCCGTGCCTACCACGCACAAAAATCTTACGATTAACACGAGAATGACTCGCGATGCCATTCTTGAACGATCCGTCCTGGCCCGATGTGTATTCAGGGGGACCAATTCTGATACGCTAATGAACCTTTAGGAGGTTCATCGTGGAGTCAGCGAAAAAGCCCTCGCTTTACGACAGGCTTGGCGGAGTTTACAGCATCGCCACTGTGGTAGACGACCTTATCGACAGAATCATGGCGGACCCAAGACTCAATGCCAATCCTCTGGTGGATGAAGCACATCACCGTGTGCCGCCGGCAGGGTTCAAGTACCTGGTGACCGAGATGGTCTGCTGGGCTGCAGGCGGCCCACAGAACTATTCGGGCAAGTCGATGGCGGACTCGCATGCGCACCTGAAGATTACCAGCAAGGAGTGGGACGCATTCGTGGACGATCTCTGGCTGACGCTGGACAAATTCAAAGTGCCCGCCGCAGAGCAAGCCGAACTGAGGGCAATCGTAAACAGCACCCGATCGGACATTGTCTTCGACCCCTTGCGGGCCCAGGGCCACAGCAAATAATCAGCTCGGTTGTGCCTTTAGACCTAGGCTGGCAGTCCGCGCGCGAACCTCACACCATGTCGCATTCAATTAAGGCGACAGCTGCCTGCGGCAGGTCCAGCACAACCGCATCCGCGACGATTCTGACTGGATGGGTGGTAGGCTTGACATTGTCGGGATCTGCAAAAGTATTCGTAGCGCGCATGTCCGGATGAGAGAGTATCAGCCCTCGCGCTTCGCTGGCGCGAACTCCGCCGGCTAACCTCATACGCACCGATAAGGCCGCATCTACCGACGGATTGGTAAGCGTCACGGTCAGACGGCGATCGCGAATGGACGCCGAGGCGGACAACGCCGGCAGACGGGCTTGACCAGCCAATGCTGGAACCGTCAGTTCCGGGACCGGGTTGCTCAACGGTACCTGCCGAGCTCCCATATGGGGTCGATACATCTCGAAAACGTAGTACACGGGAGTGCGCACGAACTGTGCGCCCCGCGCCAGAAACAGAGAATGAATGCAATTGACGGACTGAGCCACGTTTGCCATCGCAATCTTGCCGGCGTGCCGGTTGAAAATGTCAAACGTGTACGCGGTGTGCACGGCATCGCGCAAAGT
>CAZNBG010000230.1:0-5649 GCA_964570915.1 uncultured Nitrospira sp.
CCTAAGCGGGGAATAAAATTCCTTTAACGTTGTGGGCGGACTAGCTTATCACTTCTGAACCGGCAGAAGACTTAAAAGCTATATTGGAGTAAGGGAACAGCGCTGGCTGCCAGGAGCCGATGTGGAAGACTGCTCACCCGTGGGTCCCTCGTAGGAGCTGTTCACATCCCCGCCAGAACGCTGCGAGGCGGGTGCTCTGTTTGTCCACTCCATGTGGAGCATCCTGGCCTGTACGCGGCATTCGAGCGAGCCGATCCGACACATCTCGATACTTGTCCTGTCCCTGATTTAACACCATATAGACCGCCCGAGCTTCACCGTAACGCCCTTGAGATTCAAGGGTCCGAGCCAATAGATATCGCACCGCCCTGCTTTCGTCTTCGCTCGCCGACTGCCGGGTGGAAGCTTCCTGCAGCGCGGTCAATGCATCGTCGTATCGTCCAACCGCCTTGAGACACAGGCCTTTCTGCGCCAATGCTCTGACCGCCCAAGAGTCCTGCTTGACCAGCGTTTCGAACACCCCAATCGCTTGCGTGTATTCTCCGGATTTCTTGAGCGACATGCCTTCGCGGTACACCGATGAAAGATCCTGCGTGCCGTTGGTCTCAGAATAGTGGGCCTGATATTGAACCTGCCCGGAATGATTCGCCTGTCCATTGGGCTGCACCTGCTCGGCCGCATACGATTTCACCTCGCTTCGCTCTGCGCTCAGGTCAGGTTCAGGCAAATCGACATCTTCCGGCAAGACCACGAATGGAAGCACGCCATGCCTGGCCCGGGCGATCGCCGCTGCCAGGAGAACACGGGCGGTAATCGTCCCGGCTTGTTCTGCATACCCATAGACGAGGGCATGATCACAGAGTTGGTTGATGAGTCGAGGAATCCCCCCGGTCAGACGGAACGCGACTCGACTGGCGAGCGTCGTAAACAGCGGCGAGCACCGACCCGCTACCTGAAGGCGGTGATCGATGTAGGCGACGGTCTCGTCCTCTGACAATCCATCCAAGACGTATTCCACGCCGATCCGTTGAGCGAACTGCACCATCTCAGGCCCCTTGAGGAGATCCTGAAGACCTCGTTGTCCGGACAACAGAATCTGCAACGACCGGCGTCGTCCGTCGTTGAGATTCGAAAGCAGCCGGAGCTCTTCCAATACTCCGGCCCCCACATTTTGCGCTTCATCGAGTATCAAGAGGACCCGTCGGCCCGTGCTATGCTCATGCTCGAGAAATCTCGCAAACTCGTGAAAGATATCGACTTCGCTCTTCCCGTTGGTCGGTAGACCGAAAGAAGCCGCGATCCAGGGCATGATTCCTCCCAGCCCGCCGTGGATGTTCGACAAAATACCGATGACCCACGGATGGTGGGACTGGTCTAGCAACCGGTTCAACAAGGTCGTTTTCCCTGTGCCGGGATGCCCCGTAATGACGATGAAGGCCGCCCCGTTTGCCAGCCCATACTCCAGCAGACTCAATGCCATCTTGTGCTTGGCTCCCAAGTAGAGAAACTCGGGATCCGGCAACAACGTAAAGGGCTTTGTTTTCAGTTGGTAGTAGATCTCGTACATCTGAACTAGTCGCGATGAATCCTCAACAACTGTCTCGCTTGCCGCAGCGTCAACATCTTGCGTCCGGACTTATTCAGAATCCCCCCAAGAATCGGGACACTCCCCTTCAGTGCGTCCATGGCCCGCTCGACGTCGGTTGACGCGGTGCGACTTTCCTCCACCACCAGCAACAATGCATCGATATGCGGGGCGAATCCTACGACATCGGCGCGGGACAAGAGCGGTGGAAGATCAAGCACGACAAGGCGTGAAGGGTATCGATGCTTCAACTCTTGGACGAGGGCGGTCATTCGCGGTGATACAAGGGCTTCTGCCGAGTTCTTGACCGCCCGACCTCCCGGCAGGAAGACAAACCGACCGATTCCAGGATGAATGAGAAGCTGAGTGAGCGGCGCATTATCAAATAGGTACTCAGTCAGCCCCGGAGTGGTTTCCATCCCGAAGACACGATGGACCGCCGGTCGATGCATGTCGGCGTCCACCAATAACACCGTGTGGGCCAGGTCCATCGCCAGCGAGAGCGAGAGGTTGACCGCCGTCAGCGTTTTGCCTTCCTGGTCGGTCGTGCTGGACACTCCGATGACATTCCATCCTTTTTGACGATACTGCTGCAGGACCTGCGCGCGCAGCATCCTATACGCATCGACAAAGGGACCTTCGTCGAATCCGGTAATCAAGCGCTGCTCCCGCATCACGCCCTCGGGAAGCGTAATCGTCTTTGTTGCGGTGTAGACAATGGGAAGACTTGGCCGTCGGGAGTCACCAACCAATCGGCGCGGGTCGGTTCCGGCAGCGCCTGCTTGCTGTTTAAACCGTTCCTGCGCTTGCTGAAGATATTCCATCTGTCTGTCCTCTTCTCCGTCGCCCTCTCAGCCGAGCTTTCGGAGGATCGTAAACCAAAGCACGTCCAACGGTCTCCACGTGAGATGCAGGATAATGGCCACCACAGCCACCGCTCCCAGCGCAGAGAGACCAACGGTCATACGACGACGGGTAAAGGCGGCGACTTCACGCTCGGAAGGCATATAGGGAACAGCCACCAATGGGACGCTTCGCATGGTGCGGCCGAACTGCTCCATCGTGTGGATCTTGCCGTCAAAGTTGTCGGTGGCGAAGCCGATTCCCACTCCACCGAAGACAGCGAACAACGCCCCGAGTAGCAAGATAGCCGGACGGTTGGGTTGGGTGGGTTTTTCAGGCAGCTCGGGTGGATTGATCAACGAGAATCGCTCCCCCTTTCGCTGCACTTCCAATTCGGCGGATACCTGCGCTTCCATCATTCGAGACGTAATCTCTTGGTGTTTATGTACGGAGTTCTCCCGATCACGAGTCAAGTCCAGATAATCACGCTCGATCGCCGGAGTCGATTCCAGTCGTTTCGCATATTCCGCCATTCGCTGCTTCAGCTCCTTGCGCGCCGCTTCCATCGCCTGCAATGAGGCCCGGGTCGAAACCAACTGCGATTGAATATTGATGTAGGCGGGATTTTCCGGCTTGATGGTCGCCGGCAAAGCATCGCGACGGGTCGCGGCGTGCAATTCCCGTTCAAGCGAGGTCACGACGTCACGAGCTCGTACCACGTCAGGATGAGCATCGCTCGCGCGCTCGCGGAGGTCCGCCAGCGCCGCGCGTTCCGCCATTAATCGCTTCGACAACTCGTCGCGCCCGTCCGTTGCACCGGTTTCCTGTTCAAGCGACGTGAGTTCCTGCTTCATCTTGATCAAATCGGGATGGTCGGGTTTGACATAGGACGACAGGCTGGCATGTTGGGCCCGCAGCGCCTTGAGCCGTTCCTCAACATCCAACAGACGCTCACCACTGGCGCTGATGAGCGGTGTATGGGGTTTCAATGTTGCGAGTTCGCCTTCCAGGAAAGTTTTACGTTCGCGCAGACTCCTGATGTCGCGGTCGGCGTCAATCAGCTCCCGTTGGGCCTGATTCATCATGGTCATATTCAGCTGCACGAGCTCCGGCAAGGCGCCGTCCGCCTGCTGCTTCATTTGCGCGATCTTCCCTTCCAACTCTTGGATATGCCGGGCGAGATTCTCGGATTCCCGCTTTAGAAACGCCGTGGTTTCCTGGGCATGCCGCTCACGAGTCTTCAGATTTTCATTCAGAAAGAGACTCGTCAGCTCATTCGTGACCTTTTGCGCCACGTCCGGAGCCTCACCGTCATAGGCCAAGGTAAAGGCGATGGTCGCCTGGGTCGGATTCTGTGTCCGGCGATCGATCACCTTGACGTTCATCACTTCAATCTGGATATCCTTCGTAAATCGCTCCAATACCTCTTCTGTCGGGCTTCGTTTGCGAATGCCCTTATAGAGATTATATTGTTCGACGACACGCCACAACGTGGACCGGCTGAGCACCTGTTGCTTGATCGTCTCGATGCGCTGATCGACATATGTCGCAATGGCCGACCGGACAAGGTCGGGAGGAATCTCCTGTTCTTCTATCAAAATCGTCGCTGTGGAGCGATACACGGCCGGCCAGAGAAACGCCACTCCGGCGCTCGCTGCCAGCAGCGAAGCCCCGACCATCAGAATCAACCGACGGCGGCGGCGCAGCACGGCAAGATAGTCGGACAACGTTCGCGTTTGTGCCCGAGCGATCGGCGTTGGTCGGCCATGCGCTCTTTGTTCACTATTCATCGGGACACTGCCCATTTGTCTCCTACATACCGAAGCATCAGATAGGTCGAATGCGAGGCACTTCGCTGATCGATCGCGTCAACAGATCGCTCTGAAAAAGTATAGGCGACATCCATAACCCACCAATCGGCGAATTTCCATGAGAGACTTGGGCCAGCGGAGAACAATCTTGTATTTTGCACTTGGCGAGAGCCAAATCCCGAGCGACTCGGCTGAATAGTGGCAATCCCCGATACAAAGTAAAGGCCTCCGTTTAACGTCAGCGTAAGGGTTTCCGTCAAGTTGTGAACAAGAGTCGCCCCTATGCGGTCGGTTTGCAGCAGCCGACCAAATCCGCTGGGATTGATCATGCGGACTCCGTCCACCTGAACCGTGGTTCGTTCAAATCGTTTACTAAGAGATGCGTTGTACACCCAGACAACTTCATCACTCGTGAGCGTTCCTGCTCCCCGAAAATCCTGATTCGATCTGACGAATCGCCCTCCTCCCGACACAGACCCGGTCAATTGATCGCCAAAGTCATGGGTCCATCCGCCCTGCGCGCCGTAATAGGTGTTCTCGAGTCCAATGGATGGAATGCGCACCAACGTATATTCGCCGGTGAGCTGGATTTGATCCAACTCAGTGAGGTTATAGGTCGGACCCGCCGTCCCTCCATGGACCTGATAATCGACAAGACCGAGTCGTGTTCCATCTTGATAGGTCGTATCCGTGAAATTATAACCGCTCCGCCACGACAAGCGATCAGTGATGCCCACCCTCCAACTGGGGTTTGCCGTCCACATGCTCCGTTGTGTAAACGCCAACACCAGGCCGGTACTCAACAATTCTCCCTGGAGCGTATTGTCGCGCGTAAAACCTCCCTCGAACGCCAGCGTATGCCGATCGGCGCGATAGGATGTCCGGAGGGGGAAGTAGACATTCGTGAAGTCCCGGTTCTGGTCACCAAAGTATTGGACGAAGTCCGCTCTGGTCTCACCTTCGACCTCCAAAACCTCCGTCGCTCCCTTGAACTCGATCGCCGGGGTGACCCAATATCCCCAGACTTCATTCTTCCCAGTCGACAAGAGCAAGTTGCTATTGTACACGCCCTTGGTGCTCAACGAAGGAGTGGCCGACCATTCCGCTGCCAAGACCCCGCCTGCCCACCCAAGAACGGTCCAGACCACCACACTGCAAAGCCAGGCCGTACGGATAACCCCGAGTTGCCTGCTCCATGACGCAGTATGACAATCGGCAAACAATCGTCGCATTCCGTCACGGCACCATCACCACATCGCCGCGCTGCAGGATGATGTTCTGTTCGAGATCTTTTCCCTTTCGCGCGTCGCCGTAGCGGAACGGAAATACCAACTGATCCGGTCCTTGGTTCCCGCGAATGATCTTTATATCGTTTCCCCCGGCATAGGGCGTCAGTCCACCCACCGTGCC
>CAZNBG010000231.1:0-5615 GCA_964570915.1 uncultured Nitrospira sp.
CCAGTTTGATCGGGAACGATGCTTTTCAGGAAGCGGACAATGTGGGCTTGAGCCGACCCTGTACGAAGTACAATTTTCTCGTGAAGGATGTGAACGACTTGGCGGCAACGATCAAAGAGGCGTTTTATATCGCGACCACCGGCCGTCCCGGGCCTGTTCTCGTCGATATCCCAAAAGACGTGTCGATGGCCAAGGCGGAATTCACCTATCCGAACACTGTGTCGATTCGCGGGTATAACCCGGTGTACGACGGAAATAAATGGCAGATTAAACAGGCGGCCGAAGCGATCATGAAGGCCAAGAAGCCGATTCTCTATGTCGGCGGCGGCGTGGTTTTTTCAGGAGCTTCGCAAGAACTGCTTGAACTGGCTGAGATGACACAAATCCCGGTGGATATGACGCTGATGGGTCTGGGCGCGTTCCCTGGGGAACATTCCCTCTCCATGGGTATGATGGGAATGCATGGGACCTATCAGGCCAACATGGCCGTGCATTACTCCGATCTTGTGATCGCCGTCGGCGCCCGGTTCGACGACCGTGTGACGGGAAAAGTGTCGGAGTTCTGTCCTTACGCAAAAGTGATTCATATCGATATCGATCCGACATCCATTCGAAAAAACATACATGTCGACATCCCGATCGTCGGTGATTGCAAGGCCGTGCTCCGTGAGTTGAATCAGATCTTGCGCGCGACGGTAAACGGTGAGCAGAAAGAACTTCGGAAGCCATGGTGGGATCAGATCCGAGAATGGCAACAGGCCCATCCGTTGACGTATCACCAAGAGCCGGATGGGCCGATCAAGCCACAGCAGGTGGTCAAGCGGTTGTATGAGCTGACCAAGGACCGGGATCCGATCGTCTCGACGGATGTCGGACAGCACCAAATGTGGGCCGCACAGTATTTCAAGTTGGCGAAGCCGAACCGATGGTTGACGTCAGGCGGACTCGGGACGATGGGCTTTGGATTCCCCGCTGCGATGGGCGCACAGGCCGCTTTCCGAGATCGCCTGGTCCTGTGTATTGCGGGAGACGGCAGCGTCCAGATGAACATGCAGGAAATGGCGACGGCAGTGGTGAGCAAACTGCCGGTCAAGATCATTATCTTGAACAACCGATTCCACGGCATGGTCCGGCAATGGCAGGATCTGTTCTACGAAGGGCGCTACGCTTCCAGCTATCTGGATACGACTCCGGATTTTGTCAAGCTGGCGGATGCCTATGGAGCGGTTGGGTTACGGGTCAACAAGGCCGGCGATCTCGATACGGTACTGAAAGAAGCCTTGTCGACGGATAAACCTGTCATTGTGGATGTTCCGACGTATCCGTACGAGAACTGCTATCCGATGATTCCGGCCGGTGGTTGCAACCACGAAATGATTCTGGAAGATCCGCCGGAGCTGAGGAAGAAACAATCCGGAGTGGCGAAGGTGACGCCGGAGGATAAAGACACGGTGCTCACGGCTTAAGAGAAGGAGCAGGCGGCAGATGGCTGATAGCCGGTAGCGGGACGCCGGAGGATGAACTCTTCGGTTCTTAGCTATCTGCCATCGGGTATTTGCGCTTCATTCAAAAATGGAACACATCATCTCGGTCACGGTTGAAAATAAGTTCGGGGTCCTGTCACGGGTCGCCGGGTTATTCAGTGGCCGGGGGTTCAACATCGAAAGCTTGTCGGTCGCGCCGACGCTCGATCCGTCCATGTCCCAGATGACGATTGTGACTTCGGGTGATGAACGGATCATTGAGCAGATTGTGAAGCAGTTGAATAAACTCATCGATGTGATCAAAGTCGTGGACTTGAATGAGACGGAGTTTGTCTCCCGAGAGACCGCGATCATCAAAGTCCATACAAAGGATGAGGATCGAGCCGAGGCGCTCCGAATTGTGGATATTTTTCGGGCGAACGTGATCGACTCGACGCCGAGCACGTACACGATAGAGGTATCCGGAGATCCCAAGAAGATTGAAGCGATCATCAACCTGCTACAACCTCTTGGAATCAAGGATTTGGTGCGCACCGGTCGGGTGGCCGTCGCACGCGAACCGGTCCGTCCTACTGCTGCTCAAGTGAAGAAAGCGGCCCGCGAATAACGTCCTGCTGAGTCCGCAGATTTGCTTTATACTATTTGTGGTGAGGGAAAGGGTGGGTCATGAAAATTTATTACGATAAGGATACCGATATTCAGCAGATTCGAAGTAAAAATGTGGCCGTGATCGGCTACGGGAGTCAGGGCCATGCCCATGCGTTGAACCTGAAAGAAAGTGGCGTGACGGTCGTCATTGGATTGCGGGAAGGAGCGTCTTGGAAAAAAGCCGAACAGAGCGGGCTCAAAGTCATGCCTGTGGCCGATGCGGTCAAGGCGTCCGATGTGGTGATGATTCTGGCGCCTGACGAAACGCAAGCCGCCATCTATCGACAGGAAGTTGCGCCCAATCTCAAGGCCGGATCATATTTAGCGTTCGGTCATGGGTTCAATATTCATTTTGGGCAGATTGTGCCGCCGGCCGCTATCAATGTTTTCATGGTGGCTCCTAAGGGGCCGGGTCACCTGGTTCGTTCCGAGTATACGAAAGGCAGCGGTGTTCCGTGCCTCCTTGCGATCCATCAGGATCCCAGCGGCGCCACCAGGCCGGTCGGATTGGCCTATGCGAGTGCCATCGGCGGTGGACGCGCCGGCGTGATCGAAACGAATTTTCGTGAAGAAACCGAAACGGATCTGTTCGGCGAACAAGCGGTGCTCTGCGGAGGGCTGACCTCGTTGATCCAAGCAGGGTACGAGACTCTGGTCGAGGCCGGGTACTCACCGGAGATGGCATATTTCGAATGTTTGCATGAGGTGAAGCTCATCGTCGACCTGATCTATCAAGGCGGGATCGCCAACATGCGCTACTCGATCAGCACGACGGCGAAATACGGTGATGTCACCCGAGGCCCACGCGTGGTGACCGAACAGACCAAGCAGGAGATGAAAAAGATTCTCGAAGAGATCCAAACAGGGCGGTTCGCCAAAGAATGGGTTCTGGAGAATCAAGCCAATCGACCGGTCTACAATGCGCTGCTTGCCAAAGGTGAAGCGCATCCGATCGAGGCGGTTGGAGCCACGCTGCGGGGGATGATGCCGTGGCTCAAGAAAGATCAGCTCGTCGACAAAACGAAGAACTAGAGAATGTTGAAGCGGATTGCCGGCTCTATGCTCGCATCGTTCAAAGGTTTGACGTACAATGAAAGCATGCGCCCCGACAGTCCACTCATTGCGACCTTTGTCTTGTGGAGAGGCGAGTCCGTTGAGGCATTTTTCTAGATCGAGGTAATTCCGTGGCGGATCGTGCGGTCGGCGTTCCCTTTGCCAAAGAAGGAATTCCCTTCATTGCCGTTCCCGCCGGCGTTACACTGTTGACGGGATTGCTGGGCTGGCCGGTCGTCGCATTTATCGGTGCGGTCGCGACGTTGTTCTCTGCCTGGTTTTTTCGCAATCCGACTCGGGTGGTACCGCAAGGTCCGAATCTTGTGGTTGCTCCCGGTGATGGGAAAGTGATTGCGATCGAGGAGGAGTTTGAACCTCGGTATCTGAAAGAGCGTAGCGTCAGACTCACGATCTTCTTAAATGTGTTCGACGTCCACATCAATCGGATACCCTGTGACGGTATGATCGAAAATGTGCAATATCAACCGGGCCTTTTCATGGTGGCCAGCAAGCCGGAAGCCACGTTCATGAACGAACAGAACGCCGTGATGATCAAAACTCCTGAGGGCATCAAGGTCTTGTGCGTGCAAGTGGCCGGATTGATCGCCCGACGCATTGTGTGTTGGGTCTTGCCACGGGAGCGGGCTGTCCGAGGCGAACGGTTTGGGCTGATCCGATTTGGGTCGCGAATGGATACCTTTCTCCCGATCGGCACCACGCTTCGAGTGGCTGTCGGACAGCGGGTGAAGGGAGGCGAAACTATCCTAGGAGAATTGCCATGAAAACGGCAGGCTTCAGGAATTCATTCGGAAAAGAAGGGAAGCGGCGGAAAGCCGCCATGCATCTCATCCCCAATCTTTTCACGACCGGCAATTTATTTTGCGGGATCTTTGCGATACTGTCTGTCTTCAACGCCAACTACATGGAGGCGGCGATCGCGATCCTCGTCGCGATGATTTTTGATGTCTTGGACGGGAAATCGGCTCGCCTGACCAACAGTACGAGCCAGTTTGGCCTGGAATACGATTCGCTGTCCGATGTGGTCTCGTTCGGTGTCGCGCCGGGTCTGCTGATCTATTCGTGGGCGCTGAGCGGACAAGGGACGTTTGGCGTGGCTGTGATGTTTGCCTACGTGGCCATGGGCGCCGTGCGGTTGGCGCGATTCAACTCCACGGTCGCCTTGTCCGACAGCAAATATTTTACCGGGCTGGCTATTCCGGCGGCTGCCGGAGTCGTCGCTTCGCTGGTGGTCTTTGATCACTACCTCCTGAAGATGGGAGCGGAGATCCGGCCGGTCGTGGTCCTGCTCATCACCCTGGCCCTCTCGTTCTTGATGGTCAGCACGATCAAATATCGCAGCTTTAAGGAGCTGAAATTTAAGGGCCACCGGCAGATCACCTACCTGGTTTGGGGTATCCTCACACTGATGATGGTGGCGGCTTGGCCGGCGGTTATGTTATTTGTGATCTTCGCCGGTTATGCATTGATGGGGCCGGCTGAAAAAGTATTTTGGCTGATTGCCCCGGCAGGTGGAAAAAGGAACATTGGCAAAGTCGAACCGTTGCCAATCGAGTCAAAACCGTAACTGCGAACAATCGACGGGAGGAACCGCAAATCTCTTGAACGGCTAAGACGAGGAGTAGTACGCGAGCAATCTAGCAACAGAACGGTGAGCATTCTTAGAGAGCTGGTGGATGGTGCAAACCAGCCTAGATGTCGCCGAACTCGCCTCTGAGCCGAATCTCTGAACATGAAGTAGGAGATTCCGTCTTGCCTCCGTAAGAGGCAGAATGAAGGGCCTGAACACTCGTCAGGCTGAATCAGGGTGGTACCACGGAGCGCGTCAAGCCTTCGTCCCTGTGTATGATGGGATGAAGGCTTTTGTATTTTTGCAAGCTGCTGAAAAAGCCTTCCAGCTACGTTCTCAGTCAATCGAACTCTTCGACGTACCAAACACGTACGCCTCAGGGTTCTCATCCCTTGCGGCATTGCTAGGGAGTAGGCGCGTCTCGGCGCGCCTAGGGTGGGCGGGTGAGAAAGTAAGACTTTTTGATCAGCCTGTAAAGGGGAGGGTGACGCGATGGCACGCATGATCAGAATTTTCGATACGACCCTGAGGGACGGTGAGCAATCACCCGGTGCCAGCATGAATGTGGAAGAAAAGGTCATGGTGGCCAAACAGTTGGCGCGGCTCGGCGTGGACATTATTGAGGCCGGATTTGCCTATAGCTCGCCTGGAGATTTCGAAGCGGTCCGGCGCATCGCGCAGGAAGTCGAAGGGCCGACGGTCTGCAGCCTGGCGCGGGCCCGTCCCGAAGATATTACTCGGGCTTGGGAGGCACTGAAAGTGGCGCCGAAGGTCCGTATCCATACCTTTCTTTCGACGTCGGATATCCACCGGACGCACCAGTTTCGGATGACGCGCAGCCC
>CAZNBG010000232.1:0-5608 GCA_964570915.1 uncultured Nitrospira sp.
GAGTTGCTTAAGAAAGAGCAAAATGTTATTGTGTCACGGTTCGGGCTTGATGGGGACGAAGCGAAGACACTGGAAGAAATCGGCCGTGCCATGGGGCTGACCCGTGAACGGGTCCGACAAATCGAAATGGCGGCGTTAGTTCGTCTTCGCAATACCATCGAGCGAAAAACCATGACACAGGCAGATCTGCTCTAATCTCGTGACCGCCGTCAACTATCAAGCGCTCATCCGTGAAGTGCCGGACTTTCCAAAGCCCGGCATTCTGTTTTATGACATCACCACACTGCTGAAACATCCTCCCGCCGTTCAGAGTCTTGCCGACGAATTGACGACTCGGTATCGCGATCGGGCAATCGCCAAGGTGGTCGGTATCGAGTCCAGGGGATTTATTTTTGGAGGGATCCTCGCGGCGCGTCTCGGCGCCGGATTTGTCCCTGTTCGCAAGCCGGGAAAACTCCCCGCCGATAGCTATGAAGTGAAGTATAGTCTTGAGTATGGAAACAACAGTCTCGCCGTGCATCGTGACGCGATCGAGATCGGAGAGCACGTACTGATCGTCGATGATCTGCTGGCGACCGGAGGAACGGCGGAGGCGACGGTCCACCTCGTTCGCCAGTTGGGGGGTACGATCGTTGGACTCGATTTTCTGGTTGAGCTGAAGAGTTTGAACGGACGCGAAAAACTCGCCGGGTATGACGTTCACTCAACCATCGTATATCCCTAATCGGTTTCATTTGAGTCTTCGTCTCCACTTGTTCCAAGGGTATAAGCCGTGGTATAGAAGCCGGACTTTTCAACCCTCCAACCATCTATTTTCGGAGTGGACTTTCTATGGCGACGAAAACACAGGCTAAGAAAAAGAGTGTGGTGAAGTCGAAGTCGGCCACCCCCGACGTCAAGAAGCCGCAGCCGATGAGCTCCGGTGCGGCAACAGCGGTCAAGACGACCACCGAGGTCGAGATTGAGTCACCCCTACGCCCGAAGGAAACCGCAAAAGAGCGAGAAGCACGGGAGCGTCGACAGGAAGTGCTCCATAAAATGCTTCTCGGTAAACGCCAAGAGATCATTAGAGAGATTGAAGAAAGCCTAGGGCAATCTCTGACGGAAGATCAGCAGCGGCGTCTGGAATCAGCGCGTGATGTCGGGGACCAAGCTTTAATGGACCTTGAGCGCGAACTGGGTATCTCTTTAATGGAGATGCGCAATCGTCGGCGACAGTCGATCGACGAAGCGCTTACGCGTCTGCACGAAGGAACGTACGGCATCTGCGCAGAATGCGGTGTGGAGATCAGCGAGAAACGTCTTCAAGCGGTCCCCTTCGCCAAGCTTTGTGTAGAGTGCCAATCGCGCGCGGAGCTGCTGGAGAAAATCGAACGGGAAGAAGAGCGCGACTAGCTGCTCGGAAGACGCTCTCCTCACGGCATCCTGTATTGTCTCTCTCCCTCGCATGAACGGGTCTATCACCGAACGGGCGGTCGTTCTCGCCAGCGGCGGACTGGACTCCGCTATCGCGGCGGCTGTCGCTCGGCAAGATGGATATGCGCTCTATCTACTGACGATCGCCTACCGGCAGCGGCATGCTGTGGAGATCGAGCGGGCAAAGCAGGTAGCAACAGCACTCCAGGTTGAGCGACATGTGGTGATGGACGTGGATTTGCGGGCAATCGGCGGATCAGCCCTCACTGACGATCTTCCGGTGCCGAAATATGCGAGTGAATCTGAACGGATTAACGATGTTCCCATCACCTATGTGCCGGGCCGAAACTTGATTTTTCTCTCGCTGGCCGCCGCTTATGCGGAGGTACTGGGAGCCTCAGTCATCTATTTTGGCGCCAATGTGATCGACTATGCCGGGTATCCCGATTGCCGCCCGGAATTCATCAAGGCCGTGGAAGAGGCGATTCGAGTCGGAACACAGGCGGGTATGACGGGCAAACATATAGAAATCCGAGCCCCCCTGCTCCGGATGAGCAAGGCTAAGATTATTCAGCTCGGCGTCACCCTCAATGTTCCCTTTCATCTCACACATAGCTGTTATGACCCTGTCGGATCGCTTGCATGTGGGCGGTGTGACAGTTGCCTCGTGCGGAGACGGGGATTTGCTGAGGCGGGAGTTGTAGATCCCGTTCAGTATGCGGTAAGTTGAGCCAGCGGTCCGGTTCGGAAAATTGGTCAAACCGTATGAAGTCGATAACAAGCGCAAGGATAGTATGGGTGGGCGTGGTTCTGCTGATGCTCGGTGCAACACCGGCATGCAGTCAGAATGGAGTAGAACCAAAGGCGGTGGGGACAGGAGCCACTGCTCCGGCTGAATTGCATAACGGAGAGCAAAAATTCAATGCCAATTGTTCCACCTGTCATGGGGTCGGCGGAGTCGGTACCACCCAAGGCCCACCGCTCGTCCACAAAGTTTACGAGCCGAATCATCACGGTGACGCGGCCTTTCAACGAGCCGCAGCCAATGGCGTGAAGGCTCACCATTGGCAATTCGGGGATATGCCGAAGATCACCACCGTCGTGCCCGACGATGTGGATCACATTGTGAAATACGTGCGCTGGCTGCAGAAACAGGCTGGGATCTTCTAGCTTCTCATCTCGCGCTTTCTCGGTGTCGCGGTCGTCACCTCTCCGGTTCAGTGTTTCGTCCGTCAAGAATGAGATGACATGATACAGTTCGTTATATTTCGCGATGTGGTATCCCCTAAATCAGGATTCAACTTGTTGCCATTCTTTGTCGTGTTGTCCACGTTCGTGACCTTGCCTGTGATGATCTTGCCCGGCCACACATCAGGTCTGTTGTAAACCTCCCTGGAAGTATCAGTGGTATGTTGAGGCGGGAGCCTGTCTTGGGTGGACAGTTCACTGGGGGACTTCCGAGTCGATTCGGAGACTCACCCTGTTCATGCTTCTATAGTATGCCTGCTCGTAGGCCCCATTCGAAGCCGTGAAAGTACCTGACGGCACGGTGTATCTCTTGAACAAGAACCGCGCACTCAGGCATGGCTATGAGTTGCCGAAGATTGGGCAAGAAGTGACCGTTGTCATTGATGAGAATAATGCGGTGCATGAGGTTCATCCGAAAGGAACTAAATCGAGCCATCGGTTTATTACCGGAGACGTGGTTGCCGTGGGGCTTCGACAAGGAACCATCACGTTGAAGACGCCTGAGGGAGAGCAGCCATTCCCTCTTGAAAAACGAGAATTGTCGGCTTCTATTCGTGATGGAGCGACGGTGACGGCTGAATTAAACGAAGTGGGAAGCGTTATTGATCTGCACCCTGTGGAACACCGGCAGTTACACCCCGGGGAAACGAGCACTCCAATCAACCGATCGCACTAGTGCCACCATGAGTAATCGGCAACGTGCATGGGCATATCGCAGACAAAAAACTAGGTTGGTCTGAGTTCAGGAGTTCTACATTCGAGCAGCAACTCGTCACCGGCGCTTGGGGATCCATTTCTTAGCCCGTGCTTCTGCTTCGGCGATCTGCTCGGCGGTCATCTGTGTGGCGAGTGCATTGCGAGCTTCGGCGGCTCGTTTCTCACCGTACGCGCTCGAGAGGTTGTACCACATGTGCGCTTCGATGAGGTTCTGAGGGACGCCCCGTCCTCGTTCATACATCATCCCGAGTTTTGCAAATGCCAACGCATTTCGTTGTTCTGCCGCTTTCTGAAACCAATAGAGCGCCATGGGATCACTAAAGGGAGCCCCCTGTCCAAGAGAATAGAGTGTTCCGAGGTTGACCTGTGCGTCTGCATGCCCTTGGTCAGCGGCTTTCTTAAACCAATCCTTGGCTTCGAAATAGTTTTGCGGAAGACTGCGTCCTTCGCTATAGAGTAGGCCCAATTGATTTTGGGCATCAGGATTGCCGGTCTGCGCGCGTTTGAGGATTTCGCTCACCGCCGGTCCGCCAATGAGTGGTTGAGGGGGAGTAGGGGGTGGCGCTGTGCAGCTCGAGACGAGGGATGACATCACGAGCAGTCCCACGAGAGCAACAGACTGGTAGGGTGGCGGACGGTGAGCCATTCTAAACGATGATTATCAGATTAATGCCTGCTGGCAGGCTAACGATCTAAAAAAACATCCTACTCAGCCAAAGGCCGTGAGTTCAAGAACGAATTGCAGACAGGGGGTCTGTCTGAGGGAATCATAATCTGTTGGGCCTGTTTCGAGGCGACTAGAAGTGTGTTGATTGATGTGGAAGATCTCAAATTGTGAATCCGGACAGATGCGTCAACGCGGTGGTTGGACTGGAGAGATCCATAGATTATTGTTCTTCGGGCGCATCCTGAGCTGTCGGTTTCCAATTCCGCGAGAGGAATTGTGCCTGGGCGACTTGAGTGGGTGTCATGTCACGGGCCAGACGATCCCGCCATTTCATACCCTCTTCATATCCATTGGCTGCAGCCAAGTTATACCACTGGTAGGCTTGTATGACATCCTTGGGAACACCTCGCGCTTTTTCATAATGGCTTGCGATAAGAAACATCGCCGCCCCATGACCATGCGCTCCGGCCAGCCGGCACCATCGGAAGGCTTCCTGATAGTCCTGAGGTACCCCAAGGCCCTTGTCCGACAGTACGCACAGTTTGTAGAAGGCGCCGGTATGCCGCTGCATGGCCGCCATGCGGTACCACCGAACGGCTTCCCTATGGTCTCGCGGCAAGGCGCGCTCGTACTGCAAGCCAAGGTTGTATTGATCCTGGGCACTCCCTTGCTCCGCCACGGGCTGAAACTCGTCGATCTTCGTCACAAGGTCTCGCACGTCCACGTAAGGTGATTTCGTCGGATCCATACATCCTGGTAGAGTACCGAAGATCGCTAGCGCGATGAGATAACGCAAGCCGGCGGTCATGACGGTCTCCTTTGTTAAGGTCCGGATGCCTTCCCGGTGAGCAAGCAGCCAAATGCCCACGAGTACTGTACCACATGTCACACGCTGGGTGACGCGAACTCTTGATCGAGGTTCGGGGGCGTTCATCTCATTCTTGCGCTATTCCCAGCCCCTCTGTGAGGAGAGGATTTCTTGACGATGCGGCCAGCCATTTTCCACCCCTTCGACAACGTCCTTTCTGAATTGACACCTATCATGGGGAGTCGTAGCCTGGTACGTACCCATGTTGCGTGAATGCTCTCCATCTTCTCAAAGGAATCTTCCGTATGTTTTCGAGAAGGAAGGAATTTTGAGATGCATTGTATTCGTGGGGCTCCTGTCTCTTCTGCCTGCGATGCCAGCTGTGGCTCAGGGAGAATTTTCGCCCTCATCGGTTAAAAAAGGTGTGCTCTTGGTTGCCAGCCCGATGCTGAGTGACCCCAACTTCCATCAAACCGTATTGCTCATTATCGAACACGGAGGAAAAGGTACAGTCGGTCTCATTCTGAATCGTTCCACGAACGTACTGGTATCCGAAGCCTTACCGGACCTCACCGTGCTCAAAGGAACGCACTACCGATTGTTTGCCGGCGGCCCGGTTGAACGAACGCGGCTTGTCTTGTTGTTTCGATTGAAGAGCCCCTATCCTGATTCGCGATTGATCAGTGACGGGATCTATGTCGGTACGCCGAGAGTCCTGGAACGCATCATGACTCAACCTAAACCGCCCGAGA
>CAZNBG010000233.1:0-5526 GCA_964570915.1 uncultured Nitrospira sp.
GGTCGTGGGGGGGTGCAAAGTGGGGTGGGCGGGGGGATGGGCTATGGTCGGCAGGGGGGTCAGCAGGGCCCCGCCTTGAAACCGGGGGAAGGGGTGCGGGATGCGGTCGCCGAATGGCTGGTCATCCCATCCGGGATGGAGCGCGCGGTTGAGGCAGTGCTGGGAGAGCGTGTTCGTGGGTGGTTTGTGGATGAACCGTCCGTCGGGCCGCGATTGATCCGTTTCCTCCAACAGGAGGGACTGGGGCGAGGCAGCTTTATCCCCCAGCAGCCGCGATGGGAAGGGGCAGGGCCCCATGATTGGTGGCCGGCGATTGCTGAGCAGCCTGGCGTGGTTGGGCGCGCTGTGGATCTGATCCATACTGACGCGGCTCGAACGGGAGCACGGGATTCGTTGTTCGATCGTGTCGTGATTGTTCGGTCCTTGGATCAGGCGATGCAGTTGTGGGAGCAACATGCGTGGCGCGCTCCGAATGGTCCGATCCTTGCGACGCTGGACGGTGAAGTGGTGGATGCCTCGGGTATTGTGACCGGAGGTCAAGTCCAAGGAACGCCGGGTCTCCTCGAGCGTCGACGAGAGGTGATCGATCTGGAAGTCAAGCGGCATGCGCTGGCGACCGAACTCGATCACAGTAAGCGGCAGCGAGATGAGGTGTTCGCTCAGACCCAGCTTCTGACCCAGCGAGACCGCCAACTTGGGGATTCGCTCCGTGATGCCGAAATGCAGAATCTCTCCCTCCGTAAAGACGAAGAGAAGCTTCAGCACGTGCTGGCCGATCTTGATCATCGACTGAATGCGGTGGAGATGGAAATTCAGGAAGGGTTCAGTGAGCGAGAGCGGTTGGAGCAAGAATCGCAATCAGCCCAGGCCCAATTGGGACAATGGGTCGCTGAAAAAAGTGGTCAGGATACGTTGTTGGGGCGTGTGCGGGAGCGACTTGGGTTGCTCGATCAGACGATGCGAGAACAGCAGGACCATGTGACGCAAGCGAAGCTGACGGCGGAGGGTTTGCGCGCAAAACGGGAGCATGAACAACTGAATCGGGCTCGCGTGACGCAACAAATTCAAGAGACGGAGGATCGGCGCCGGTTGCTGGGGGAACATCTGAGTGATCTGAAGGGTTCAATCGAGCGGAGCCAGGCTGAGCAAGCCTGTCAGGAAGGTCTCTGCCATGAACTTGGCGTGATGGCAAGTCGGGTGAAAGGGGAGCTGGTTACCGCACAGGAGCAACAAGCGCAACAAATGGGAACCAGCCAGACGTTGGAGGCGAGTCTGGATGCAGTGCGCCGAGGGATGTCCGCGGTTCGTGATGCGCGGATGACAGTGGAAGTGCGCCGCGCCGAACTTCGCACGCAATTGGGCACTGTTGAGGGAACCTTGTCGGGAACCTATCAGCTCGATCCACTCGCGCTGGTCGAGGATGTGTCGGCATCGAGTGCGTCGGTGATTGAGGCTCATGTCGCCGGGCAGGAAGCGGCCCAACGTTCCGATGTCGAGCTGAAAGAGCAGTTGCAGAAGCTGCGTGATCGACTCGATCGCATGGGACCGATCAATCTGGCTGCCATCAGCGAGCACCAAGAGCTGGAGGAACGCCATAAATTTTTGTCTGCGCAGGAGCAAGACTTGTCGAACTCGATTGTTTCGCTCAAGGAGATCATCCAACGGATTCACCGAACCACGAAAGAAATGTTTGCGTCCACGTACGACGAACTCCAGCAGAAGTTCTCCGAGGTATTCGGCCAATTCTTTCCCGGCGGACGGGCAGAGCTGCAGTTGATCGACGAACCGCCTCCAGAAAATGGCGAGCCTTCCGGCAGCCTCGAGCCGGGTATCGAAATTGTGGCGCAACCGCCTGGGAAACGGTTGAAAAGCATCACCATGCTGTCGGGCGGTGAAAAGACGCTGACTGCAATGGCTCTCTTGTTTGCGAGTTTTCTCATCAGGCCGACGCCGTTCTGTCTGTTGGACGAAATCGACGCCCCGCTGGATGAGGAAAACATCGGGCGCTTTACAGGTGTCTTGAAAGAGTTGGCGCAGAATGCGCAGTTTCTCGTCATTACGCACAACAAGCGGACGATGAGCATCGCCGATTCTCTCTTCGGCGTCACGATGGAAGAACCAGGCGTGTCCAAGCTGGTTTCCGTCAGGCTGGGGGACCTACAGCCGGCCTGAGAGCAACTCTCCAGTCCAGCTGCACTCACTGGGTCGTCACTCAGGGATTGACGCGCGGCAGCCCATCCCTATCCGTTCTGGGAATCCTGCTGTCGTGCTCATGAAGTTTCAACGGCCATTTCCGATTCGGGTGATTCCCCCAAAACCGATTCTTGTCGTTCAGCGACGCCCCCTCAAGTTTGAGTGCTGGAGGGGCCTATCCCGTCGTAAGCTCTTTCCCGTCCGGTGTACCTTCCGAAAAGACGGTTTCATTATGAGAAGCGCAAAGCCCGCGGTATTCTTGTTGCGAGTGTCAAGTTGGATTCACCGTCTGTGAGGAAGGAGGTCGATCATGGCACCTTCACGAACCCCGGGCAGGAGGCCGTATCCGCAATCGGCCGGCAATCTCGCTCTCGACGATGCGCGATTAGAGAGATTCTTCATGTCCAGCAGGGGTGCGGGCCAATGGTCGCTGCGAAGGGTGCATGACGACATGCGGGAGGAACAGGAGGATGATCCGATTGGGCCCGCCACGGGGATTGTCAATGGCGTACGCCTATCCATCACACTGTGGAGCTTCATGATGCTTGTGTTTCTATTGATGCGATAATCCAGTCCGGATTGTCTCAATCCCTTTCTCGTACACCCTGCTTGTACCGATCCTAGCGGAGCATGAATATCACGGACTTTCCACTTACATGACTTTCCTCTCCAAGATGTATCGCGATCGTCGACGGGTGGAGAAATGTTGCGAGACCCAATCACGGATGCTGTAACGAGGCTGTCTCCGATCACATACACCTTGAAAAAATATATGTACTTCAGGCACTTCTCCACTCGGTTGCTTGACTCAATTCCCAGCGTCTGTTATAAGCCTGCCGTACATTGAGTGGGTGTTGAGGAGTTGTTACGAGGGAGACCATGTCAGATGCCGGTCTTTCACCCCTCTCAGTCCTATCTTTCAAGTCATAAGAATTCATGAACATCATTAAGGCGCTATTCAGCCGTCTCTCTGACAGCCTGCTTTCGACCGTTGGGGGACGACTCGATCCAGCGGCGGAATTTACACCCATGGCTCCGCTTCGGTTGGTATCGGACAAGCCGGTTGTCCTGCCTTCGTTAGATCCGTCTTCTGTTCGTCGTCCCACCGCGCATGCCGTCAGCCAGCCTGATGCGGTGGATGACGCGATCCGCCGGAGTCAGTCGTGGTTTCTGAGCCGTCAACATGCTGAAGGGTACTGGGTCGCCGAGCTCGAAGCCGACACCACATTGACATCCGAATACTTGATGCTCCGTCGCTTTCTCGATCGTGTGGATCCCGATCGTGAAGAGAAGGCCGTTCGGTATCTCAAGTCGATGCAGCTACCTGACGGTGGATGGCCAATTTATTATGGCGGCCCCACGGAAATCAGTGCGTCCGTCAAAGCGTACTTTGCCCTCAAGTTGAGTGGTGTGTCGGCGGACGAACCGTTTATGGTTCGGGCGAAGGAACGAATCCTGGCAATGGGGGGAGTGGTTCAAGCCAACGTCTTTACAAAAATTACGTTGGCCTTGTTCGATCAGTATGATTGGGAAGGAATTCCCCATATGCCCGTCGAGATCATGCTGCTGCCGAAGAAGTTCTATTTCAGTATTTATGCGATTTCCTATTGGTCTCGGGCCGTCTTGATCCCGTTGCTGATTGTGTTTGCTCACCGTCCGGTCTGCCAAATTCCCCGTGAACAGGGTATCGAGGAGCTTTATCCGATCCCGCGGGCAGAGATCCGCTATTGGAAGTATCCTCCCTTTAACAAAGATCAGGCGTGGTTCACGCCACACAATTTCTTTGTTGCCCTGGATGCGATGTTGAAGTTGTACGATCGGATGCCGATGCGAGTGCTGCGGGAGAAGGCACTCCATAAAGCGGCCTGTTGGATGTTGGAGCACCTCAAAGGGTCGGGAGGACTCGGTGCGATTTATCCGGCGATGGCGAATTCCATCATGGCGCTCGAATGCTTGGGTTACGACGCGGATGACCCCCTTGTCGTCAAGGCACTTCGCGAGATTGAGGAGCTGGAAGTCTACGATTCAGTCATGATCGATGGTGAGGCTGCTCCTACGCTCCATCTTCAGCCTTGTTTTTCTCCCATTTGGGATACCGCCTTGCTCACGAATGCGCTGGTTGAAGCGGGGTTCCCGCAAGATCACCCGGTACTTCAAAAGGCGGGTCGGTATCTCATTTCCAGACAGACCAAATCAGTGGGTGACTGGATTATCTCCTCGCCGAACGCGGAGCCGGGTGGATGGTATTTCCAATTCGAAAACGAACTGTATCCGGACGTCGATGATTCCGCCGTGGTCATCATGGCGCTTGCAAAACTAAAGATTCCGACCGGAGAAGGCGAACTCAACGAATCCATCTGCCGCGGTATGAGGTGGGTGCTGGCGATGCAAGGTTCCGATGGTGGGTGGGGCGCCTACGATAAAGACAATAACCGCGTCGTGTTCAATTATATTCCGTTTGCGGACCACAAAGCGCTTCTGGATCCAAGCACGTCCGATCTCGCTGGGCGGTGTCTGGAGATGCTTGGGGCCTTGGGCTATGACAAGACACACCCGGCCGTTTCGCCGGCGCTGGCCTTTCTGAAGAAAGAGCAAGAGGAGGACGGCAGTTGGTATGGACGATGGGGGATCAATTATATTTATGGAACTTGGTCAGTGTTGGCAGGGCTGAGGGCTATTGGCGAAGATCTCTCGGCGCCCTACATTCGTCGAGCTGTGTCCTGGTTGGAATCGAAACAGAATTCTGACGGTGGATGGGGTGAGTCCTGCCTTTCATACAATGACTTTGAGCACCACGGTATAGGAGAGAGCACGCCGTCGCAAACGGCATGGGCGTTAATGGCTCTGATGTCGGCCGGGGCGATTGATTCCTTCAGTGTTGCGCGCGGGGTGCAATTTCTCCTCCGTCATCAAATGAAAGACGGATCGTGGGAAGAGATTTGTCATACCGGGACGGGATTTCCGCGAGTGTTCTATCTCCGGTATCATTGGTACTGTCAGTACTTCCCGTTATGGGCTTTGGCGATGTATCGTAACCTCCGTTCCCGTGGGAAGATGCGGGCCGACGAACTTCGTCATCACATGCAAGGAAATGACTCGCACCGGTCCGAGCGTTGACCCCCGCCGATTTTCTTTCTCTGCCCTCATCCAGCACGGTGCCGCTTAAACGAATTGCCATCTTCGCCGCAACGCCATGGGAGATGAGAGCCGTTCGGTCGGCATTTCCTCCGGGTATTGAACGACCAATGGACGGCCTCTCTGTTTTCGTACACACCGTCGGCAACAGGGAATATTGGCTTGTGCAAACCGGCGTCGGCTTGGAGAAGGCGGGGC
>CAZNBG010000234.1:0-5515 GCA_964570915.1 uncultured Nitrospira sp.
CGCGACCGCAGTCGAGGCAGCGGAAACACCCGTGCGGTGCGGCCGCGTCGGGCGTGGTGTTGTCGCCCGTGGCCACGCAGCTCCCGGCGAGGCAGCGGCCGATGTGGCCGTCGCCCAGCGTGCATGGGTCGCCGTTCGGAGCCGGGGCGCCGAGGCAGGCGCCGTCGTCGGTGCACATCGCCTCGGTGATGCAGCTGTTCCTGGGGTCGGCGGGCGAGCCATCGAGGAGCGGCTCGCTGGCCAGCCGGCGCTTGTCGTGAGGCGCGGCGATGTCGGAGGGGAGATAGGTGTACTCACCGTCCTGCGTCTTGCCCAGCCGGTCTTTTGCATCACCCGACGACGACGCCCGAAACCACCACGCACCTTCCTGTTGAAACAAGAGCCCACGCGTCTTCAATTCATCCAAGGCCTGCTCGATTGCTTTGGATTCCAGCAGAACGGACTCGCTGAACCAGGATTGAATCTCAATACCAAAGGCCGTGAGATCATCACGGATGAGTCCGAGGAGTTCCTGATACGCAAGGAATCGGCAGCGGGCTTCAAGATCCGCATGAGCGAGGGCACGTGCTTCACGATCCAGTTGTTCCTTGATCCGTTGAGCCACGTCCGTGATGTAGGTGCCATGATAGCCATCCTCAGGAAAATCGACAGCCTGCCCGGACAACTCTTGGTAACGGGCATAGACGGACGCGCCCAACAATTTCATCTGGCGTCCTGCATCGTTGACATAATACTCACCCACAACCTCGTACCCGATGGCCCTCAGCAATCGGATAACCGCCTGTCCGACCGCGGCACCTCTCCCATGTCCGACATGCAATGGACCGGTCGGATTTGCGCTCACATACTCAACCAGCACACGACGACCGATTCCGATATCTGTTCGACCGTAGCGGGGTCCCTGCCGCTCAACTTCACGGATGACCTCCTGCCAAAGGGCGGGTTTGACGGTAAGATTCAAGAAACCGGGACGGACGATTTCAACGCGGTCGAACAGTTGCTCCTGTTCAGATAGGTTCTCGACGATAATGCGGGCGATATCATGAGGCGCTTTATGTTCAGAAGAAGCCAATGACATTGCCACCGTCGAAGCCAGGTCCCCCCACTCCGGCCGTTTAGGAGCATCCAGACTCAGTGTTGGCCAGGCCGTTGTCTTTAACTGCCCCTTTTGCTTCGCCTCATTCAGGGCACCAAGGAGCGCTGTGGTCACCTTTTCCTGCACAACGCCTTGCGACACAACAGTTCTCCTAAGTCCTTACCAATGAAAGGAAATTAACGCGCCACTCTAGCATATGAGGCAAGTAGAGACAAGGCGGTTTACCTGGAATTCCGAGGGCTTGCGACTTTTATACCCGTGTTTCAAGTCCCAATGAAGTCAGCATCTTCTCAATCGGCACATCGAGACAGGGTTTCTCGTGACACCCTGTTACGGCCTCCCATGATGGACAGACACACGATGCCCCTCGCAAGATCGTCACATGATCACCGAGAGGTGCCCATCGAGAGGGATCCGTCGGACCAAATACTGCGATCGTGCGCACACCCAGCAAAGCCGAGAGGTGAGTCATACCGGAGTCATGACCCAAATAAAGCGCAGCATCCGCTAGGATTCCTGCAAGCAGGGGGAGGTCAAGATTTCTGAGGACAGGAGGCCGCTTGTTAGCCAAGTTCAGCACATCCTCTACCGCATCATGATCGGCAGGTCCCTCTAAGACTAGTGGACAGATCCCTTCTTTCCGAAATTGCTGGAGTATAAGAGCTATTTTCCCTGGCCCAAGGCACTTGTGCATGCTTCCACTTCCCGGGTGCACCAGCGCCAGCGGTCGATCGGGCACAATCCCCATGGAATGAAGATACGTTCTACCCCGTCCCACGAGATGGTGGGGAATCTCGATCGTACGCTCGCTAGACACTTTCTCCTCGACTTGACCTATTGTTTCAAGAAAGCGATCGCGCTGATGGCTTGCTCGCAATCGTGGAGAAAATGGTGATTGGATGTACGATTCTGCTACATCGCATCGCCGGACAAGGGCAGCCAGAGCGCCCTCCTTGTCTTCCGTCCACGCCACGAGGACATCGCATCGCTGCAGCCACAACTGTAGCTCCTCAGATAGGTAAGCGGATTCACCAAACAAACCCGCGCATGCCTGTCCTTCTACGGACATCCATTCATCGACCAGTCGACAGAGGTGAAGAAATCGACTGATCGTAGCGCCGGCAATCAGCAGGATCTCGTGCTGTGGGAACCTCAGCCCAAGGTTCCTTATCGCGGGGACAGCCAACAAGACATCCCCGAGCGCACCAGGATGAAGTATGACGATTGTCCGCTTCATGCAAGTGCCTGGAACCCTCACAATCACGAACCTATAGAGCTGTCGTTGAGCGATCGAGCTGCTTCAAGATCCGAGGGTGTATTGATATTGCGGAATGATCGCCCATCGGGGTCAATGCTGCTCACCTCGGCCTCGGTGATCAATCGCACGCGCAGAGCGGGATGCGCAGCGATGTCTTGAATTTTCACTTCGTGCCTGCGAATCATATCTTCGAGAATCGGCAAACAACGTCGGCTATAGACGGCATGTGTCGGCTGAAGGCGATTTTTCCAGAGTGCGATGACGATGTCAGCCTCTTCCTTCAAGGCAACCATATACTCAATAAGGCTGGAGCAGAGAAACGGCATATCGCACGCAGCAACGAATATGTGCTGAACAGTAGATTGTTGAAGCCCGGTATAGAGCCCGCCGAGACTCGCGCAATTTGGGACAAGATCGCGCACTACCGGCACGCGCACGGACAGTAACGGGCTGTCCTGCGCAATCACCACACACATCTGCTGAAAGAGCGCGCACATGACCTCGACGCTCCGTGCAATCAGAGTACGGCCCCCGATCATAAGGAATCGCTTATATGCGCCCATCCGCTTCCTCCTTCCTCCGGCAAGAAGAACGCCCATCACATCAGTGATCATGAGTTCGTCGCTGTCCTGTAAAAAAAAAGGGGGTAGGTTACCCCACCCCCTCAGTCTTACTACATTGATGTTCTTTTCTTGGAGAAGGCTATAATGTCTTACCCTTTTTCTTGTTCGCACGACGCGTCAAGACCCAGCCCTCTAGCAGTACCACACCGACAGCAATCACAGCGGGATAGATGTAGGTTTCCTGAGGAACCGGCGGGTTCATAAACGTGTAGAAGAAGGCCGAAACAGCCATTTTTCGCCCAGCATCTCCGTTGTGTCCATCCCACGCAAAGAACACTGTTGGAATATACTGCCCAACTTCAAAAAAGGTGTCCTCGTCGTAATCCTGATCCTTTTTATTTCCAACAGGTCGCTGAATGATGACATACCAACGACCATTCTTCCACTCTGCCTTTACAAGCTTCATGCTCTCTTCATAGTTGTCGCGCTCTTCAAAATCCTTATCCCAACCGGTCCCTTTGAAGGCACGGAGAGAACCATCTGCTTCCCATTTGACGATGTCAACAGGGAATTGGTCATTGGTGCCGAACAGGTAACGAGGCTTGATCGGTGCAGGAAGCTCCTTCCACTTCACAGCCGTTTCGATCGCAATTGCGTCGTTGTAAACCGTGTAGTTATTTTGGTGCGCTGCGATTGACCCTTCCTCGCCAGTCTTTGGATCCTGTTCCTTTACATCGATATTAACCTGTGTTGGTGCCCAGGGTAGCTTGGCTTCAGCAACGCTCTTGGTTCGGTCGTCCCACTCAAGCAGATACGCAATTGATTTATCGTTGTAGAGAGACCGTACCCAGATATCATCGATCCGATTGACAAAGTTTCTAGGCTTATGGGTGATCTGTCCACCCATTGCAACGTACCGCTTCGGGGCCTTTTGCCACGCTTCATGCTCAATATCAGCTGGAATCTCCCCCTCGACGAGGTCGGATGGGATGACAAAATTGATCTTCGGCTTATCTGTTAACGGGTCAATTGGAAGCGGACTGCCCAATGCGTCCCTTTCACAGAGAGAATTAACAAAGTTCGCGATGTCCCATCGTTCATCAACTGACGTGTTATCGGCAAATGAAGGCATCGGGGTGCCATTGACGCCGGTGGAGAAGGTTCTGAAAATATTGCTTACGTTGTATGGATCCTGCCGACTGCCTCTAAAGTTCCAGCACTTATGCCAATTGGCCGGCTGAATCGAGAAGCCCCAGTCATCTTTCAAATTAAAAGCGTTTCCATCACCACGGCCTTCCATTCCATGGCACTCAACGCACTTCTTTTCAACGATCAGTTCCGAACCGCGCTTCTTACTCTCATCCGTTGCTGGTTTTGCCTTAAGATCACCGAGTTGCAAGATGGTTTGAGTTTCCGATTGCTTGTCTGTGAATTTTCGATCCTTAACCAACTGCGTTGTGACAAAAGACAGGACTTGAAGGCGTTGCTCTTCGGTCAGGATCCCCTCCCACGGAGGCATGGCCGAACCAGGCAATCCATGAGTTACCGTTTCAAAGAGATCGTTTTGACCTGGGACCGGCTTTTTTGCGTCAAACAGCGGAAGTTCGCCGCTGGCGGTATGGCGAATTTTAAATGTCCCTTGATTGAAGTTTCGTGGACGAGGCCAAAGCCGATCGGCGCCAGGGCCATCACCGGCGCCATCGACCCCGTGACACCAGACGCACTTGGTGAAATAAACACGTTTCCCAGCCTCAATCATTTCTGCGGAGGGTTCAGGTGCGAGATCTCCCTTTTTAAAGCCTTCGGGGAGCCCTTGTGCTGAAACAATCGAATAGCCAGCACTAGACACCAGAACGACTCCGAAGGCAACGACGGCGGTAATTCCGGCCTTCCGAGTTATGCTGTCCATCATGTTCATCCTCATCTCTCTGTATGTCTGAGTTATCAATAATACAATTTCTTTGTTAATCCCAGGTACGGGGATAGTACCCTGTGTGCCAATATTCAAACAAAATTACCTTCCAGATTTCGTCGACGGTCAAATGCTGTTCCCATGGGGGCATAACCGAGGCCCAAGGGAATCCTTCATTCGGCAACCCGATACCACCCTTGGAAACACGCCAGAAGATAAATGTTTCTTGGAGTTGCGCGATTGTCCCTGGATCGGTGAAATTTGCCGGGATTGGATTGAAAGCGAAGGCGTGCAGCCCGCGGCCGTTGAGATTATCACCATGACAGAAATGACAATTTTGGAAGAATATTTCGCCTCCCTCTCGCACATACTTCAAATACCCCGTATTCTTGTCGTCCCACGGATTAGCATTCGGCTTCATCAAACGCCCCATACCTTGCTCCACAATATTGGCGTTCGAGAACTCCTGATCGTATTTTCCCTCTGGATTGACTCGATATGGATTCTGCGAGGTCTGTAATGTATACGTTTTACCATGGACCTTCGTGCTTGCTGGTGGTGCCGGGTGAACCGTTCTGAGCTCGATAGGCTCCTCGGACTTCGGCATCATCGCGTTGTAGGAAAATCCACCGATCAAAATCGGCAGAATAACAAGATAGGCGTAACGTAAAAGCTTATTCGCACCC
>CAZNBG010000235.1:0-5512 GCA_964570915.1 uncultured Nitrospira sp.
TGCGATCGAGTCGAGTCGCGTATTGTTTCGAAACGGAACGCAGGAGGAGTGGCTGAATCTCGCCACTATTCCAGCCGGGGCACGGACCGATGTCCGCGCGCAGGTGGTGTCGACCGAAAGTCCGGTAGCTTCCGCGCCTGTAAAGTCATCCCAGACGTCTCTCGTGCCACGGACCGCATTGCCTCGCCGGTCAGTCGATCGCGCGCTTCTTGAGGAACTGGTGTCCGATCCGGATATGTTCATGACGGAAGCTAGGCTTCAGCCGCACGTTACGGCACGCGGTCAGATCGACGGTTTCCGGGTTGAGGGTCTTCGGCGAGCGGGTGTGTTGGCTAAGACCGGCCTGCAGAATGAAGATATTCTCTCGCGCATTAACGGGGTCGAGCTCAGGAACCCGGAACTGTTATGGAACATGCTCAAGCAATTGCAAAACGAAGACACCGTTCGAATAGATGTGATGAGAAGCAGTTCGCCGGTAACCTTGGTTGTCGATGTCCGCAGTTGAAGGAACGGGGAGGGCCTTCAGACCGGTACGCCCACCGGTCGAAGGCCTTCGTCATCAGAGGAGACTGGGGCCGGTCCTAACTCCTCTAAATGACGGGAGAGCTGCCGTAACCACGGCAGCTCTCTTCCCGTATCCGGCGAGGTAGACCCGAGCCTCGTATTGAATTTGGTCAGCTCGCCTTTCCGGCCGTTGAGGGCGCCATCATACTCCGTCCGTACGACCTCCGTCGACTGGACCGACTTGCCGGGTTAAATCTTCGTCAAGCTAAATTTCGCATAGTTGACAGAATGACAAGTATTCTAATATACCCCTCCTCTACTATTACTAGAGACGTGCGGCGCGTTGCGACGATGGGCAATCGGGGCAGCGGGGCGAGTCCGACGTTGAAAGTGAACCGGTGGTCGAGCGGGACTCGGTGTGCCGTTCGAGGATTGGACGATAGCGTATGCCGGGTAAGTAACTCCCTCAGTCGTGCACCGTTCTAGATGGAACGGCGTGCTCATGAGATGGCCTCTACGCTTTCCTTGGAGAATAGGCTGAATTGGAATGGATGCAGGCCAAGACCACGCCGGCATGAAGGTGTACGAAACCTTCCTCGAATCCGTCCTGGTTGTGAAGAGCGAACTACTCTTCGGACCGCAAGGCTTCCTGATCGGGTTCAATCAGCATACATAGGAGCATCATGAAACAACTATTGAAAACGCTGGCAGCCGGGTGTCTGTGCGTTTGGCTCTTACTTGGCGGTACTGGCGCGCAGGCCGAGCGGGTGCAGGTAGCGGTTGCCGCCAACTTTGTCCCTGCATTCAAGGATATTGCCGCCGCGTTCGAGAAACAATCCGGTCACGTCGTACAGACTACTTCCGGATCCAGCGGAAAGTTTTATGCGCAGATCAAGAATGGGGCACCGTTCGAAGTCTTCTTTTCCCCCGATGATGAACGGCCGAAATTGCTTGAACAAGAAGGATTGGGCGTAAGGGGCAGCCGGTTCACGTATGCCATCGGGCGTCTGGTTCTCTGGAGTCAAGATCCCGCGTTAACTGCCGGCGAGGAAGTATTGAAGACCGGAAAATTCAAACACCTTGCCATGGCCAATCCTCAGACGGCCCCCTATGGCACTGCCGCCATGCAAGCCATGAAGCAACTCGGCGTGTGGGAGAGCCTGCAACCGAGGATCGTCATGGGGGAAAATCTCGGCCAAGCGCTCGGATTCGTCGAATCCGGCAATGCGGAATTGGGATTTTTCGCATTGTCTCAGGTGCTCGAGGACAAGCTCAAAGGCAAAGGCAGCCGATGGGACGTACCATCGAACCTGCATGAACCACTCAAGCAGGACGCCATCTTGCTTACCAAGGGGCACGACAATTCGGCCGCAAAAGCGTTGATGGAGTTTATGCGGAGCCCTCAAACCCGGGCTGTCCTCGAACGCTTCGGGTACGAATTGGAATAAGGATAGCCGATTGCTCCCCGAACTCGACCTCACCGCCCTCTGGGTCACCCTGCGATTGGCTTTCATGACGGTTCTCGTGCTCCTGATTGTGGGGACCCCGATCGCATGGTGGCTCGCCCATACCCGGTCTCGGATTCGACCTATCGTTGAGGCAGTCGTGGCGCTGCCGATTGTCCTGCCACCGACGGTGCTCGGCTTTTACATCCTCGTTGCGCTTGGACCGCATGGACCGCATGGACCGATCGGGCAGTTTACCGGTACAACCTTGGCCTTTACATTCTGGGGGTTGGTGGTGGCGTCGGCATTCTACTCCATGCCGTTCGTCGTCCAGCCGTTGCACGCGGCATTCGAGGCCGTGGGGAAGGCGCCCTTGGAAGCGGCGTGGTCCTTGCGCGCCTCTCCGGTTGATGCCTTTTTGACCGTGGCATCCCCGATGGCAATTCGTGGGTATGTGTCCGGGGTCGTCTTGGGCTTTGCCCATACGATGGGGGAATTCGGCGTCGTGTTGATGGTTGGGGGCTCGATTCCCGGCGAGACCCGCGTACTGTCCACGGCCTTATTCGATCACGTGGAAGTCATGGAATATCCGCAAGCGCACGTCCTTTCCGCCGGCATGCTGATATTTTCTTTTCTGGTGCTGCTGGCCGTCTACATGTTCAATTGCAGGTTTCCCGTTCATGCCTCATGAATCGTCTCATTGCGCGGTTCAACATCTCCTATCCATCCTTTCATTTGAACGTCACTCTGGACGCGCCGGCCATGGGGGTTCGTGCCCTGTTTGGCCCTTCCGGATCCGGGAAGACCACCGTCATGCGCTGCCTTGCCGGGTTGGAGCGCGCGCCTGACGGATTCTTCTGCCTCGGTGAGGACGTGTGGCAAGATGACTCTCGCGGCATCTATGTACCGATTCACCGCTGCCCCATCGGGTATGTGTTTCAAGAAGCTCGTCTGTTTCCCCATATGAATGTGCGTGCCAACCTCATGTATGGATTCAAGCGGACATCAATTGAACATCGCCAGATCTCTCCGGATCAGGTGATCGACATCCTTGGAATTGAGCATCTGCTGGACCGACGGCCCCATAAACTTTCAGGAGGGGAGCAGCAACGCATCGCGATCGGACGGGCTTTGCTAACGAGTCCGCGATTACTGCTGCTCGATGAGCCGTTGTCGTCGTTGGATGCCCAACGCAAGCGCGAAATCCTTCCTTTCATTCAGCGCCTCTACCTGGAGCTACGAATCCCGATCGTCTATGTGACTCATTCGATCAACGAGATTCTACAGGTGGCAGATCTCGTGGCGCTTCTGCAGCAGGGCAAGGTTGTGGCGCTCAGTTCGTTGAGTGATATGCTTTCCCGCCTCGAGATGCGCCGGACGATGGGGCACAATATGATCGGCGGAGTGATCGATGCCACGGTGGTGGCTCACGAAGCGGACTTCGGGTTGACGCGCCTCGAGTGCAACGGGCGTTTCCTGCACGTGCCCTTCCGTGCGCTCAACATCGGCGCGTCGTTGCGCGCGTGTGTTTTCGCCAGCGATGTCAGCCTTTCGCTCTGTACGCCTGCGCTCGACCAGTGTACTGAACACGTTGGACGCGACAATCGTGGAAATCAAAGACGCCGATGAGATGACCGTCGACGTGCTGCTCGATATCGGTTGCCCGCTCGTGGCAGCGATTACGAGAAAGTCGGTGGCGGTTCTCAAGCTCACAGCGGGCCAACGACTATCCGCACATATTAAATCGGTGGCGTTTCTCGAAGAGTTGACAGAGTAATCCACCTCTCTGCGGTCGGCGAGGACTGTCGCCGGTCTGTTGCGACAAGTCGGGTTTCCGCGCTTTTCAGACCTATCATTTCAAAACGCGAACAGTACTCATAAATTCTCTCGAACCTACCATCCATTTCTCATCTCTTCGTGATAGTTTGACAATAGCTGTTATGTATAATGGAAATTGACAAGTATTCTGGAAGGGAGGTGAGACATCGGATTGATCTGCCAGAAACTGGGCTATATAGTGCCGCGTCATCTCTACAGTGGGGGATATGGCCTGGAAGCGGCGGAAGGCGGGACCGGACGTTCTGACGGCGAATGAAGCGGCGAGGTATGTCCGTCTCACGCTGTCCACGTTCTATCGGTATATCTGGGAAGGGAAAATCCAGGCACCCAAGATCGGAGGCCGGTACCGTTTTAAGAAAGTCCTTCTGGATCAGTGGCTGGGCAAGAAAAGAACCGGAACCGAAGACGTGAGTGGCCGCAATAAACTGGTCGGCCGTGTGACGGCCATTAAGAAGGACCAGATTATGGCTCAAGTGGATTTAGATATCGGTTCACACATGATCACTGCAGTCATTACACGGGATGCGCTGGATGATCTCGGGCTTCGAGTGGGAGATACCGCCGTCGCACTTGTGAAAGCGACAGAAGTGATGGTGATCAAGGATTGATGAAAAAGGAGACACACTTATGAAACTCAGCGCGAGAAATCAATTTCAGGGAACAGTTTCGAAAGTTACGGAAGGCCAGGCAATGGCCGAAGTCGTCGTGAAAGTCGGCAATCTCGAATTTGTCGCGGCCATTACCGAAGGATCCGTCAAGAACATGGGTCTCAAGCAAGGTGACAATGTGACGGTTGCCGTCAAAGCGACCGAAGTGATAATCGGTAAATAACTCTCGGCCTCTTCCCTTCGTGGGCGGCGCACTCTCGCGCCGCCCCTCTTCCCAACATTCTCTCAGGTACCCTGACTCCCATTTTAGAGCACAAAGGTTCAACTTCTCCTAGCTGCGCAACTCAATCTACGATCTGTGATGCTTCCGGTAGGTTCGTGCGTATACGTAAGCCGTCAAATATTGATATTCATTTAACATGATCAAAACGCAGATTTTACATTTGTGTTGGTTGAGACTTGCATCAATAGTCCGCAGTATTAAGAATTTGTTACAGGCAAACCAGTTTGTCAGTTAATCACATTGTGTCCTGTACTTTTTCACGAAAGGATGGGTCCCATGAAGCGAGTTGCTCTGTTGATGACGATCGGGTTGGTCAGTGCCGCGGTATCGATGGCGGTCCCGGTGTATGCGACGACGGTGACGCAGGTGGAGTTGACGGGCGGCGCTGTCAACTATGACGGCAAGTACGAGCGCGTCATGGATCGGCTGCTCGGAGAAGACGGCACCTTGAAGCTGGGCCAGTTTCAAGCCATCGGGGACCTCGTCCCGTCGATCGACAAGGGTTGCACGACCTACTCGCTCTTTACGGCGGGCTTCACGGGCGCCGCAGCGCCTTCGGCCACGATTGCCGGCTCGTCGATTTCCCTCGACCTGTCCTCGCTGTTCTTCGGGGCCAGCCGGGGTGATTCGCACAAGACGTGGAATATCGGCGAGGTGGCGACGGGCCAGTACAATCCGGAGACCCGGGAGTTCACCGTCTCGTGGGACCATGTGTTCGGCCACGGCAAGCAGGAGGGGCTGGCGACGTTCTTTCTGAAAGGGATTGCCGAGGTGCAGAGTGGGCAACAGCCGGTGGCGATTCCGGCCAGTCTCGTCCTCTATGCCACGGGCCT
>CAZNBG010000236.1:0-5492 GCA_964570915.1 uncultured Nitrospira sp.
AATCGCTCCACGAATTGCAGGTGAAAGACGCCGTTTGAGCATTCCATGAAGGGGAACTATCACACAAGAAAGACAAGCGAGGGTCGTGCGCCAGCGAACCCACCGAGGAGGAGTTGCCGCCACACGACTATGAGCACGACACAGCAGCAAGCCAAATCGCCAGCGCTCCCACCATGAATCCTTTAAGGAGAGATAGAGTGCAGCTGCCTGTTCTTCCCATACTCCATCACAGCCATCCGACAGCAAGGAAGCCGGCATTCGGTGGGCAAGTACTTGGACCTCTGTATCAATCTTGAGCCTCGCAAGCACCGCCTCAGGGAGAGGAGCATCAAGCATCAGGCGTGCAAGCGACAATCCCATATAAACCAAACGTCGGCAGCGCCAATCCGACGTGTCCCGCACAATCCGGTCCCAGTCGAGACCAGGTTGGGCGCGAAGGAGTTCGGCCACGTCACATACCCATTTGAGATGTTCCCAGGCATGCTTTGCCCCATGAACACACAGCACAATCAGTAGATCTTCAGGCGCCAATCCAGAAACCGTGTGGTTCTCGAACATCACAGAGAGCCGCCGTCTCCAGAATTCTGGGCGATCCAATCGAAAGACAAAGTGTTGATGGACCATCTGCCACTGCAGATCCACGCGACACAGCGTCCGGGGCTTGACAAACACCTGATGCGGCCCATCATCATGGCGCGCCTCACTCAACTCGGCCTCCGCCCGTCTTCGGTCATAGCCCAGCGTCGATAGGATAGCCTGTGCCTGCGCGACGGAGGCTTCGGGAACAAGCAGATCGAGGTCGGTAAAATCGCGAAGGGCCAGATCGCCATATGCCAACACCGCAAGGGTGGCCCCCTTAATCGGAATGACCGGGACTCCACGCGCGTTGAATGTTTCACATAGCGTGATGAGTTCTTGGGCAAGGGACCTATTAAGTAGTACTCCGACCTGGGTTTTGTGTCGCAACCGGCTTAATGATTCGGCCGGCACGAGATCGGACGCGACTGTGGAGAGATTCCTGTACAATAGCGGGATCACGCCATGATATTCCGCCATCTCACCGAGGATCGACCAGTCCAGCGATCCTTGCACTCTTTGCCTGATACAGGCCTTGAGATCATCGGTCAAAACCGTACGGGCACACCAAACCAGGAGTTCGGATTCTGGTGACAGCGGGAACTGACGGTCAATGGGCCGTGCCATCATCATCTCGCCTGCTCAAGAAGAGGTGTGATGAGTTTCGGGAGGTCGAGGACATCTCGGCCAAAGTGCAACCGGTAGCAATCCACCTGTTGAACGAGTTTCGCCAAGACTCGGAATTCTCGTCTCGCGACCTCAGAATCATAGACCAACAAGGCCTGGGGAAGGAGGAGTTCCATTGCGTGGCTCTTTGGAATGGGCTCCAAATGGCTCTGAGTGGAATCGACGATATGGGGGAACAGCATGATGGCTGGATGACAACACTCCCCCACCGAGGTCGGATAGAGCTCCTCCGCGTAAAACCCTCGCTTAGGGAAACCAGGGTGTAGTATGTGATTAGGCGCATTTCTGAGTTCTGGGAAAAACGCGATCGTTTCTTCGGTCACGTTGATCTTGATTGGAAAGGGCAAAATATCAACATGTGTGCCGGCGTCTTTGATCAATGGATGATCGTCGGAAAGGTAGCGGTAACCTGATCGAAGCAGTGAGAGAAACGATGTCGTCTTGCCGCGTCCGCTATTCCCTGGAATCAAGACCGCCCGACCATATTTCTCCAGCGCAGTTGCATGAACCGTATAAAGCCCTTCACATCGCAAGAGTTCGATCAAGGCAAGATGAAACAAGTACTCAATCAGACTCTCGTGAATAGACTCGGGCTTGATCAAATAGCCATCGGCTCGACGTTGCTTACCATCAATCACCAGCACTCCAACATCGGAAAAATCCGCTATTAAACGCCCATCGTCATGAAACATCTCGTACGGCAACCCTGTCGGCCGTCGCTCCCCGAGCTCTTGGCCGGTTCCCGAATATAGTCGACGCGCCAACGGCGACATGATCAGAGGAATATCAGCTCGGTTCGTAACAGCTTGGAACCACAGAGCGAGTGGAACGGATTCATCGAGCGAGTTTCGCCGAAAGTGTTTCAGCAATTCATTCACTGGCGTAGCAAGGGAGGGAGACGTCGTAACGTAGCGTACTGACTTGCCGTAAAGAGAGAATAGATACTCGGTCATGGGCTGGGCGACTACACAATTCGTCATGCTTCTCCTCAAGTCGAACTCGGTGCTCACCTACTCGACGTGGGTTGAAAGGTAGACTGGCTGCTTCTTGCGAAACAGCCAGCTCCCGGCCTATCTAATCTTTAATGACGGCCACCCCGATGACTAAAATTGCTCCAATTGTTCCAATTCTCATACACATTCTTATGTCCTTTGCCCGAACGGGTTGCGGTGATATCCCGCAATAGTTCGTGCTTGACAAGAACTGGTTGGGCATATGACTCTTTCTGTTGTGCCTCCATGCTGTTTCACCTCCTTTCCTGTTGAAGTAGCCCTTCCTCGATCATCTGGCTGACCAGAGTGACGAGATCATCGAGGGCTCGATCTGGAGCGACATCAAAACGGTCACAAAGGACTGCATGGATGTCGCCGATTGTGTTGTCGCCAGTACAGTGCTCCCAAATGACGCTGCCTAACCGGTTCAACGTGTAGTACCGGCCGGTACTCAGATTCAACAGCACTGTCTCGCCGTCCATGTTCGTACCCTGCACATCGATGCTGGGTCGGAGAATGATTCGATCAAGTATTTTCTGATTGACGAGGTGCTTTGATGCGATAGGAAGTGCGGACGCATGTGAGGCGTTTGACATAGTGACTCCCTCCTTAGTCGACTATCACTACCGTGATCTCATCGAGATCGGAAATATGACATTCGGTCTAGACGGAAGAGACTGATCTTTTCTGCGTTGGATTCAAAACTACCTCATTTTCGATAATCCAAATATGCTGCTTTTGGAGGGGCAGTAAGGCACGCATGCCGCACACTTTTGAACGTTCTAAGGGCCAGGATGGCTCCGTCAGGCGGAACGCGCCAATGATTCTCCCGTTGACGCGCCGGAAATGCCTGTGGAAAGAATCACGGTTACAAAGCGAGAGTGATGTGAGCCAAGTTGACAACTGGTTCGACAGAAAGAACAATTCTCTGCGGGAAGACGGACTGAGCTTCAAACACCCAGCCAAAAGTCTTAATGAGCAGTTACTGGCGGCTGGATTCTCTCAGACAAGGTTATCGGGCAATCAGCCTCACAAGCAGACTGGCTGACTTTCCCCTTGCGAATGGAGCGGATTGATCGCAACATGACCCGGCGGGGAGAGTATAAGTCGGTGTCTGGCATGATGGCGCCCATCCCGAACAACAAATGACGAGCCCTAGCCAGCCCAACTCCAATAACACGCGACAACAAGAGCGATTCGATCAAGCCAGCTGGAAGAGCATCCTCATCACTCTCCTCTTCGCATTCGCTCTGCTAACAGCCTCCCTGATTATGCTGATGAGAAAAACGCCGCATCACAGTAATGAGCGTGCGTGGGTGAAGGTGCGGGAGGCGACCATTGTCGGCCCCCTCGTCCAACATAACGTCCCAAAAGCAATGGTGTTCTTTACTAATACCGGCTCCTCCACCGCCCTGAGGACTGAGGTTCGTCTGGTGATGACGGTCTGGCCTTCGAACAAGCTCCCTGATTGGGAGATGCCGTTGAAATTAGAGACTGATAGTGAAAGCATTGGTGAAATTGATTCGGGCTCTATCGTGTCGAGGACCGTTTCCTTGATGGCTCCACTAACCGACGAGCAGGGTATGTATCTAGAGCGCAAAGACTGGTTCATCGTGACGCTCGGAGTCGTCTCATACATGGATACATTTGGCAACCGCCATGAAACGAAGCTGTGCCTGATCTGGCGAGATACCTCAACCGAGCACCTAAGTCCCTGCGAGAAATGGAACTATGCAGATTGATAGCGCATCTCAACGGCTTGATGCTCGTCACAACTGTTCAACAATTAGACACCTCGAAATCAGCGATGTTCTCTATTGTCTCTCGAAAGACGAGTAGGTCCTTCAATTGCATCCTTGTCCTGCATATATCCTCGATGACACTATGAAATGAGGAACTTATGAGCTTCTCGCAAAACAATACCATGGTTCGCTGTACTCATATGAATACACCATAAGATGAGACGAGGATCGATCCATTCCTCAAGACTTGACATGAGTTTCATATTGGAATACAGAACGATTTGGCGCGATGAATAACCGAATATGTTTACGCAGAGGATCTCTGAATTCCTTTCTTGCCCAAGGTAAATACGACGCTTTATAAGGGGAACGATCCGTGATCCACAGAATCATAACCGTAATGACCAATCATCCACTAATGTTACTATCTTACGCATGGGATAGATTCTTTGCTCAATGGCTTTCTCGGAAGCACAACATAGAGATCTTGGGACAACTTAATCTCTATGGCCATCCTCTAATTGATATCCGAGACGGGAGTAAATTATGTATTGGCGATGGAGTAACGCTCAATTCACGGAATCGTGGGTATCATATTAACATGCACTCTCCCGTAAAACTTTTCGCCGACAAACCAGGAGCAGTCATACGAATAGGAGACCGCACGAGAATACATGGAACCTGCATACATGCTTACGAATTGGTCGAAATTGGCAGTAACTGCTTAATAGCCGCAAACTGCCAGATTTTTGACAGTAACGGACATGACTTATCGTTTATGGACATCGAAAACAGAATCAATACAAGCGGCCAGAGTAAACCCGTTAAAATAGAGGATGATGTCTGGATCGGGGCCAACTCCATCATTCTTCCAGGAGTGACTATCGGAAGGGGGTCGGTTATTTCGGCCAATAGCGTTGTGAATAAGTACATACCGCCGATGGTTATAGCCGGCGGAAACCCGGCGAGAGTCATCAAAGAACATTCCACTAGTAGCCGCTTTAAGACAGGCTGACAGTCTCTACTGCCTTACAACCATCAGTATCCAGTGAGATATGAAGCTGAAGACGTCCTAACCATCTGTTCAGCGTTCTGGATTTCGTGCCGCCGTCACCGCCGAAGCAAATTTCAGTAGGCTCGCCCGCTCTTCGTCGTCTAAGGCCAACAAGAGATGGGCTTCATCCCCGTGCATAAGGCGTAGGCTCAGGAACGGCTCTTCCTGGCGTTTTTCTTTATTGTCCCACATCGCATCGATCAGCTGCACCTTATCTAATTGCCCAACCGACACTACATCGTAGCGGAAGTAAGAATCCCCTATGACGATATCGAACAAGACGTTCCCCACCGTGAGCAATGCCAAATTGAACCGACCTTGATCTTCGTACCCCTCGGGCAGAAATTTATTGACGTGACAGAGTCCAACTTTACGGTCACCCAACGCTTTGCGAAATTTTTCCTTACGTGCACCAAAACCGATCTGCAGAACTTTTTCATT